>JBJEQI010000089.1:0-2887 GCA_051881675.1 Acutalibacteraceae bacterium | reverse complement strand
ATGAAAAGAAACAGCGGCATTATTCCAACAACGGCGGATATTATACGGTCAGTCCGTTCGCCATGATCATCGACGACGATTATTATTATCTGGCGGCGTATGACGAACAGCTTGGCTCCATGCGGCATTTCCGCGCGGACCGAATCGAAAAGATCGAGCACGTCGACGCGCCGCGCGTGGGATATGAGGTATACGAGGCGGCGAATTATAAGCAGTCGGACAGCCGTATGTTCTCGATGTTTTCGGGTGTCTGCGCCGATGTGACGCTGCTGTGCGACAATTCGCTGGCTCATGTGATCATCGACCGATTCGGCAAGGAAACGGTGTTTGTCGACCGCGGCGACGGAAGCTTCAGCTTTACCGCCTGCGTGAGCCTCAGCCGCCAGTTTTTCGGCTGGGTGTTCGGGCTCGGCGGCAAGGTGAAGATCATTTCGCCCGCCTCCGTCGCAAGGGAGTATGCCGACTGCCTGAAAGCGGAGCTCGTCGGTTATGAGGAGTGAGTGTATGAGCATTATCGCGGCGGCGGTGTCGGCGGCTGTTTTGTCAGCGGCGTTTTATATTGTAATATATGCCGCCTCATCCGCGCGAAATACCGTATGCGTGAATAAAAAAATCTATCTGCGCGCGGCGGCGGTGTCGTTTATGCTGTCTGTGATTCTCAGCGTGGCTGTGACGACGGCGGCGGAGCTTTTCGGCGGGGGAATCGGCGTGATTCCCGCGGCGATCACGGCGGGAGCGCTGTCTTTGGGCGTTTGCGCCGCCGTTTCGCTGCGAACGGTACTGCGCAGTATCGGCGGGTACGGCGCGGGCGGATATTCTGTCGGAGAACGGAGCCGCGGCGAAGCCTTTCGCCTTGCTGCTGCCGACGCGGCGACGGCGCTCGTTGTGATCATTTTGCTGGAACTGGGCTTGTTTAATTATTCGGCGTATTCCTCGCCGAAAGGGCAGGAGGAGCCGCTTTTGCTCTCCTGCGCCGAAATTGTTGAAAATCCCGTCGGCGAAACCGCCGATTCCGGAGAATCGCAGGCGGCTCCCGCCGTGATTGCCGACGGCGCTTTACGTATCATTTCGGCGGAGCCGAGCACAGCTGTATTGCCCTGCCGCGCCGATTTTGTTCAAAATGTGCGCATGACCTTTGCAGGCGGCAGCGGGATCATCGGCGTTTCGGTATGTCCCGCGGGCGCGGACGGCGCGCCGCTCGGTGAGAGCGCGTTTGCCGAATGTTCGGCGCGCGGCGACGCTTATATCTCAGTAAACAGCCGCGGAGCAAAATACCTGAAATTCACCTTTACCGACGCGCTCGGAGCGGAAATATCTGCCATCGCGGTCAATGCCGAGCGGCACATTCGCGTGAATATTTTGAGAATGGCACTGCTGTGGAGTGCGGCGGCGCTGATCTTCGTTATCATCCGCGCGCGGCTGTACCGCCTGGAATACGACCCGAAAAGTGCTAAGCAAACGGCAGTTCTCGCGGTGCTTTTATGCGCCGCGGCGGCGATTGCGGTCGGGATTTTTGCCCTGTCGGGCGCCGACGCGCTGACCGAATACAGCGGCGGCGACGCAACGGGGCGCGACGCGTATTATCAGATGTTCGACGCACTGCAAAAGGGGCGGGCGGAGCTGGACGTGCAGGTCGATGAGCGGCTGACGGCGGCGGGAGAGCTTGCTTATGACCCGCAGTACCGCGAGGAAAACGGGATTGTTTTTGAGTGGGACAGAGCGTTTTACGGCGGCAAATATTACAGCTATTTCGGCTTGGCGCCGCTGTTTTTGTTCTATTATCCGATCTATTTTATCTCAGGCGCGCTGCCGACCCTTGCCGCCGCCTGTGCGTTTTTCGCCTTGCTTGCCGCCGTGTTCGGATTTTGGCTGGTTTTGCAGATCGCACGGCGGGCGGTGGGCGGCGCGAACTTTGTGCTGACTGCGGTGCTCGCGGCACTGATGCCGCTCGTGTCGGGGGTGTATATCCTCGAGATGTACAGCGATTTTTACAGCGTTCCCAAGCTGTGCGGCATGGCATTTTTGCTGCTGCTCGCCGTGTTTACGCTCAAAGGGTATGACCGCCCCCTCGCGGTGACGTTTTTGATCTGCGGGCTGTCGGTCGGCGGGATACTCGCCTCCCGCCCGAACATGATTATCCCCGCGCTGGGACTGGCGCCGCTGTATATCGGCGTGCTGATGAAAAAGGGCGTCGGTGCGGGCAGAAAAACAGCCTGTGTGATCGCGTTCTTGCTGCCGATCGCGGCGACCGCGGGCGCGCTGATGATGTATAACTGCGTGCGGTTCGGCTCGCCGTGGGAGTTCGGCGCAAAATATCAGCTGACCGTCAGCGATATTGCACAAAACAACATTTCCCCCGCGTTTTTCGGCGCGGCGATGTATCATTATTTTTTGCAGCTACCGCAGTTTTTCGGTCGGTTTCCGTTTGTTTCTCCGTCGGCGCGCGTATTTGAAAATTATCCGCGGTTTTTCTATATCACCGCCTCTTTCGGAATCTTTGCCTACCCGATTAATCTGTCGGTCGCCGCTTTGCCTTTCGTTAGCAGAAAATCCAGAATGAAAACGGCGGTCAGGGTGATGTTGCCGCTGACGCTTCTGCTTTGCGTGGCCACCGCGTTTTTGGATTATTGTCTCGCGGGCGTGACGATCAGCTATGTCTGCGACATGGCGCCGCTGTTCTTTGCGGTGACGGCGGCGGTGCTGCTCTCGCTGGAAAAGCAGGCGCGGGGAAGACCGCTTTTGCATAAAATCGTTTTTGCCGCCGTTTGGCTGCTTGCGGCGGTCACGGCATTTCTCGGCGTCATGCTGGCGCTGTCGACCGACCCGTTTTTTGTCAAAAACGAGCTGCCCGAGATCTACGGCGCGCTGCAAAATGTCTTTGCGATAT
>JBJEQI010000088.1:0-2913 GCA_051881675.1 Acutalibacteraceae bacterium | reverse complement strand
CCAAATTGCGGCGCGTCGAATAAGTTTGTGCCAGGCGCTGTAAACGAATGTGAATATTGCGGTTCGCCGCTGTAAAAAGGTGGTGAATAGTTTGCTTTGGTTTTGGCTCGCATTGCTCATTGTTGAATGGGCAGCGATATTTGTGATTCTGTATTTTCTCAATAAAAGAACAAAAAGACAGTCGCAAATATATTCTATAATTGTCAGTGCGGACAGTGAAATAGTGCCGATTCAAAATATAACGAGTGCACTTCAAATGGAAAGTTCTGCAGTTTTGAAGGACATCAAATCGATGTCTATAAGCGGAACAACCTATCCGTTATTAAAGCATTCGCATATAGACATAGGAAGGCAGATCATAGTTATATCTAAAGATAGATTAGAAAAGCAACGCAGAAAATCAGCAAAAATCAACAAAAAGCAGAGCGTCGCAGATCAAACTACGATCGAGTGTAAAAACTGCGGCGCGACAAACAAAAAAGGCTCTAACGAATGTGAATATTGCGGTTCGCCGCTGTAAAAAAGGAGAAATAGAAAATGAAATGTACTCAATGCGGAACTGAATTTGAAGGAAACTTTTGCCCCGACTGCGGCACTCCTGCGCATGCAGAAGCGCCCGTCACCAAACAAACGTCTGTTACTCCCATAGCAGAGCAAGCACCCGCTGCACCCGCAGCAGAAACGCCTGCTGCTCCCGTGGCTGAGCAAGCACCTGCCACACCTGTCACCGAGCAGGCACCCATCACTCCTACCTCCGCACAAACGCCCGTTACACCCGCTGCGCCTGCCGTTCCTGCCGTTCCTGCAAAGGCGAAAAAGCCGATCTACAAAAAATGGTGGTTCTGGGTCATTATTGCCGTTGTGGTCATCGGCATTATCGGCGCCGCAAACGGCGGCGGTAAATCATCTACCGACGCGGGCAAGAGCAGCACTGTCGCGCAAAGCGGTAATGAAACAAAAACACCCGCAACCGAAAGCAATAAGATCACGGTCGCCGATTTCAGCACCATGAGCAAGGCGGATATTGAAAGCTGGGCGGCGGCGAATAACGTGACCGTGAAATTCAGCAAGGAACATTCGGATTCCGTTGCCACAGGCTCGGTGATCAGCCAAAACATCAAGGCAAACGAGAGCGTAGAAGCGGGCTCCACGATCCGAGTCGTTATTTCCAAAGGAAAGCAGGTTTCCATTGAATATCGAAACGCATTAAAGCAGGCAGGCACCTATTCAAAAATGATGCATATGTCTAAAAAAGCGATCTTTGATCAGTTGACGTCTGACTACGGCGGACAGTTTGCCGACGATGCGGCTCAGTACGCTATTGATAATTTGGATGCAGACTATAAGTATAACGCGTTGGAATCAGCCAAAACGTATCAGAAAGTGATGAGCATGTCCAAGAGCGCGATTTACGATCAGCTTGTTTCCGAATACGGCGGTCAGTTTACTGCCGAGGAAGCGCAATACGCCGTCGATCATTTGGATGATTAACGAACTGCCGATATAGGGAATATTTAATGTGAATAAACCCCGTAGCATCGCATTAAGACGGTATGTAAGCTTTGCTTAAATGACTTTTAATGGTAATTAAAAACGACAGGGTGACCGAAATCGGTCGCCCTGTCATTTTTTGGTGCGGTAGGTATGGATGCTTATGACAGCTTGATCGGATAATCACCGAATCCCATGCAGCAGGAGATACCATTCAGTGAGATCTTCTGCATCTCGGCAGTAGCCAGCAGAACGCACAGGCAGGTGTGATACATACTGTTAATTTCATAGGTTTTTCCGAGCGATTTGTGCTTGGATTCTTTTTCGATGACAAGTGAGCTTTGAATCAGCCTGTCCAGTGCAGCGCGTAAAGCAGTATCGTCAAAATCCAGTTTCTCCCGAAGCTCATCGTAGCTGATGTCACTCATAGAGATGATCGCCATAGCGGTGAGCAGCGCATTTTTATCGGACAATGCGCTGAATATTTCCGATGAAAACGCCGCTGTTTCCGATGTAATGTTCTCAAAAAAGCTTCTTGTTATGATCACTCCGTAGCCTTTACCGCTGAGCAACGAAACGCCGTTTTCATCCGTTATGTGCGTCGGCTCATCGTACATCAGCTCTTTTCCGCGCAGGTTCCCGTGCGAATTTCCGTGATGAGCGCAGGCGAATACTTTGAGCGCTTCCTCATAGGAATCCTTGCTCATCTGCGGAAAGGAGGACACCTTCGTGCCGATTTTGTCGTAGATGTCGTCGTAGGTGTAATCTTTTCCGTAAAACAGGTAGTCAACGCTCACATGAAAATAATCGGCAATCAGCGGCAGCGTCATAGTATCGGGCTGACAGGTGTTCGTTTCCCATTTTGATACCGCTTGCGACGATACATTGAGAGCGGCGGCAAGCTGTTCCTGCGTGACTCCCGCTTTCTTTCTCAAATCGGTAATGTTTTTGGATATGTTGATGCTGTTCATATAGATCCTCCGAGTTTATTTCCGTGTGCACATCGGATTGTACCCTTCCAAAAGTTCTTAAACCATTCTGTATTTCCAAACCATTTTACAATTGTCGGACTTATAGCATAATATGTCTTGATAAATGCTTTACCATATGCTTTCTAAATACGCGAAAACCAACGGCTTTAAAAATATCAAGGTCTATGAGGATGACGGTTTTACCGGCACAAACTTCAATCGACCAGATATGCAACGACTTTTGGATGACGTTGAAATGGGATATATTTCAACCATTATCGTAAAGGATATGTCAAGGTTTGGTCGTGAGTATTTGCAGGTAGGTTACTACACTGAGCATTACTTTCCTGAAAAGAACGTACGCTTTATTGCGGTTAACGACGGTGTAGACAGTGCCAACGAAGAGGATAACGATTTCACACCTTTAAGAAACTTTATGAATGAGCTTTAT
>JBJEQI010000087.1:0-2924 GCA_051881675.1 Acutalibacteraceae bacterium | reverse complement strand
GGTTTCCGACGATTATCGCCATGATATCAGTATTTATCACGGCGGGAATCGGCGGATATTTGAAGTCGGCGGTGACGGCGCTGGTATTGCTGCTCGTCGTGCTGGTCGCGGTGGCGGCGACATGGGGAGCGTCGAAGCTGCTGTCAAAAACGGTCCTGCGCGGCGAGAACAGCTCGTTTTTGCTGGAGCTGCCTCCCTTTCGCACGCCGCAGTTTCACAGGGTGATCGTGCGCTCGCTGCTCGACCGCACGCTGTTTGTTCTGCTAAGGGCGGTTTCGGTCGCCGCGCCCGCGGGGCTGCTGATCTGGATTATGGCGAACATAAACGTCGGCGGGGCGAGCATTTTGGCGCACTGTGCGGGATTTTTTGAGCCGTTTGGGCGGGCGATCGGGCTGGACGGAATCATCATAATGGCGTTTTTGCTGGGATTCCCCGCCAACGAGATCGTGATACCGATCATTCTTATGGGATATCTGCAAACGGGCGCACTGACGGGATACAGCGGACCCACCGGGCTTCATTCGCTGCTTGTCGCCAACGGGTGGACGCTGAACACCGCGATCTGCATGATCGTCATGGTGCTGTTTCACTACCCCTGCGCGACTACGCTGATGACGGTTTACAAGGAAACAAAGAGCGTCAAATGGACGGCGCTCACCGCCGCGCTGCCGACGGCGATCGGAATTGCGGTATGTTTTCTGATAACGCTTGGTTTTCGTATATTTTGAGTTGACGGCAGAGGGGATTTTTGATACAATAGAATAAAAGCTGACAGAAAGACAGATGTTTGAAATGAAAGTACTGATTATCGGAGCGGGAGCGATCGGCATTGCCGCAGGATGTTTGCTGAAAAGCGCGGGGATCGACGTTGGGATGCTGGCGTCGGAGAAAACGGCGCAGGCGATCCGCGAGGGCGGCATACATAAGCGCGGACTGTTCGGAGATATTGATATTGCGGCTGGGGACGTGGATGTTTTTACCGACTACGATCAGCTTCGCGGCGGATACGATTATGTGATCGTTTCGGCAAAAGCGTTTAGCAACGCTCAGATTGCCGAAAAGCTGGAGAAATGCGGTGTTCTCGGGCGCGGTCGGATCGTTATTATGCAAAACGGCATCGGCACCGAGGAGGAATACGCGCGGCGGTTCAGCGAGAGCGCAGTGTATAACGCGCGAGTCATTACGGGATTTGAGAGGACCGCGCCGAATGTGTCCAAGATCACCGTGCATAATGCGCCCGTGCTGATCGGCTCGGTATTTGGGTGCGAAACAGAGGCGGTGAAGCCGCTTTGCGAGGCGCTTTCCCGCGCGGGACTTGAGGCTGAGACAGATGAGGAAATCGGCAAGGCACTGTGGGCAAAGCTACTTTACAACACGACGCTCAATCCTCTCGGCGCGATACTGGGATACAGCTACGGCGAGCTGTATGAATCGGCGCACGCCCGCGCGATCATGGAACAGCTGGTTGACGAGAGCTTTGCCGTGATGAACAGCGGCGGATTTACAACCTATCAGAAAACGGCGGAGGAATATATCGCGCTTTTGTATAACAAGCTGATTCCCGACACCTACGCGCACTGTTCCTCCACCTTGCAGGATATTCGCAAGCGGCAGAAAACCGAGATTGACACGCTTAACGGCAGCATTGTCAGGCTGGGCGAGAAATTCGGCGTCGATACGCCCGCTCATCGGATGATCTGCCGTCTGATCGGCGCGCTGGAAGACGGATTTTTTAATAAAAAGGAGCGATGACCGTGAAAAACAATGTTTTTACAGCTGTTTCCAAAAATCAGCTGACGAAGTTTGCCGTTTGCGAGCTTCTGGCGTCGGTGATCTTTTTGATCACGGTGTTGATGCGCCCCGAGCAGGGGACGATGCTGACGCTGTTTATCTACGCGCTTCCGATTGCGCTGGTGGGGTATTATCCCGCTGTTCACGCGATCGAGCAGCTGTTTTGCAAGCGGTTTTCGCCCGCGATTATGCTCATTGCAGGGGTCTTGCTGCTCTATTTATCGGGCGCTTATGAATCGGCGGTTGTGACGGCGGTGCTGTACGGCGCGTGCAATGTGGCGCTGATTTATGCGCAGGAGCGGCTGAGCCGTTATTATATTGCGGCGGTCGGCGAGCCTGTGTTTGAGGTGGTATCGGGCGGCGAGCGCTGCCGCCGTCGGGCGGCTGAGCTGAAGGTCGGCGATATGGTTTTCGCCGCGCGGGGGGACTTTTTGCCCTTTGACGGAAAAACAAAGTCGGAGAGCGTTTATGCGGGCGTTTGCCGCTTAGAGCGCGCTGAGATCAAGATCACCGCCCTGTATGATCTGTCGGTGGATTTTGAGCGCGCTGCTGCCGGGAATGAGGAGTGCGCGGGGGAGCTTGCGCTGATTCGCCGCATTCGCCGCTTTTTGCCGATCGCGGGAGCGGTCTTGGCGATTGCCGCGGCGCTGATTTTTGAGTTTGCGCTGCCCGGCATGGGAGTCGGCTCGGCGCATTACGGGGTATTTTTCGCCGCGGTGCTTTGCGTTTTGTCGTGCGCGGACGCGGTGACCGGCGGATTGTTTGAGTATTTTGCTTTGCGCTCGCTCGGCGGCACGCGGCAGGGGAAATACGATGGCATTAAAAATTTGGTGGTCAACAAAAATCGGATTCTGACCCGCGGGACATACGCGGTCAGCGAGGTGGTTTGCGCCGAAGGGTACAGCGAGGAGCAGATACTGTCGCTTTGCGCGGCGGTTCAGAATGATCCGACCTGCGGCTTTGCCAAGGCTTTTTTTGAGAAGATAGGCGGCATTCTGCCTGATAAAATGTACCCATCCGAAACGGTTAAAGGAATGGGGCTTTCGGCAGATATCGGCGGCATGCGCGTATTTGTCGGATCGGCGGAGCTGATGAAGCAGTGCGGCGCGGATATTTCACAGCTGGCGGACTGC
>JBJEQI010000086.1:0-12694 GCA_051881675.1 Acutalibacteraceae bacterium | reverse complement strand
TCGACTACGGCAAGTTCGGCGGCGGCTTTAAGGCTGCGGGCTTGCTCGGCGGTAATAAGGCGCTTCGCAGCTTCAACGATTGGTGCAAGAATAACTCGATCGATTCCTTCATGGATTTCGAGCTCGTATATTACAACAAATCGTCGCTCGGCTTTACTCCCGGCAATTCCGCGACTATCGCGAACGGCCTGAAAGCTCAGCTTTACTATTACGATACGGTAATCCGCGAGCAGAAGGCTTCGGGCGTGAATCTGGCGGGCAGAAAGATGCTGTCCGATAACGCCGCGAAGATCGCCGATAAGATCGCGTCGCTCGGCATTTCGGGCGCGGCGATGAACTCGCTGTCTTCGGTGAAATATTCCGATTATTCCACGGCTTACAGCAACTGCGGCGCGAACATGGGCGCCGACGTCAAGGCGGTTCTTTCGGCTGTCACTGACAAGAATC
The DNA here is from genome assembly GCA_051881675.1 of Acutalibacteraceae bacterium. Lineage (GTDB taxonomy): Bacteria > Bacillota > Clostridia > Oscillospirales > Acutalibacteraceae > CAKRRH01. Next base: position 12,247 of record JBJEQI010000086.1, on the reverse strand, counting down.
TCAAAACGCTCGGCAGTGCCGCCAACGCGTATGCCGCTGTGAATCTGGATTATGTGGTGAACACGCCGTCCGGCTCGTCGCGCTATTATGCGCTCGATCAGGATGTTCCGTTCTATCAGATGGTGTTCAAGGGTTCAACCGGCATCACAGGTGCAACGATCAACCTTTCGGAAAATGCCGAAAAGGAATATCTGCGCTCCGTTTCAACGGGATGTGCGCTCAACTTCTCGCTTTGCAACAACTTCAATCAGTCGATTGTAACGGGAAGGCACAGCGCTGTTGCTATGTCGATTTACAGCGATCTCGCCGATGATATTGAGCGTATGATCACCGATGCTCAGCCGCTGCTGAGCAAGGTCAGAACCGCGACTATCACTTCATATGAGATCAACAACGACCTTTCCAAAACCGTATTCAGCAACGGCGTGACCGTTTATGCCAATTTCGGCACCGCCGCTGTCAAAACCGATCTCGGAACCGTCCAGCCGCTTGGCTTTATATTTCAATAACAGGGGAGCGTGAGAACTATGTCTAAAAAACGTCATCTTTCAATAGAACGGCGCAACAGCCGAAACGGTTTCCTGTTTACGCTCCCTTGGCTGATCGGTGTTTTGCTGTTCTTCATATCGCCGCTTATTCAGTCGATCGCAATGTCCTTTTCCGACGTTGCCGTAACGCTGGACGGCTTTAAGCTCACTTTTGCCGGCTTCAAGAATTATTACTATATTCTATATCAGTCGCCTGAGTATTTAAATAACCTGATGGACAGTATCAACGAGTTCCTCTATGAGGTTCCGATCATTTTGATCCTTTCGCTGATCATCGCGGTTGTGCTGAACTCCAAATTCCACGGAAGAACCTTTTTCCGTTCGCTGTTCTTCGTTCCCGTTATTCTGGTCGGAAGCGTCGTTATGACCACCTTCCTGGACGGCGGTAAATCCGAAGCAGTGACCGAGGCAACGCAGAGCGTTTACCTCAGCGGTCTGATCGACTTTAAGGCGATCTTCGCGCAGATGGGCATCACGGGAGATGTTACCGATATTATCTTCCACTATATTGATGAGATCTTCGATCTTATCTGGCTCAGCGGCGTTCAGATCATCCTGTTTATATCGGGTCTGCAGTCGATCCCCGATCAGCTTTATGAGGTGTCGAAGGTCGAGGGCGCTTCCAAGTGGGAGGAATTTTGGTATATCACCGTTCCGATGCTCGGAAACTCGATCGTGCTCGTTTTGATCTACACGGTCATCGATTTCTGCGTCAGCTCGTCGAACGCTGTTATCCAGCAGGCATACACCGTTCTGATTGACCAGCAGGTCTACGGCACCAGCTCGGCAATGCTCTGGCTGTTCTTCGCCGTCATCGGCGCTATGCTTTCAGTCGTATTCTTCTTGTACTATCGTTTCTGCTTGAAGAAGTGGCAATAAGAGGAGGGGAGAGAATATGATTTTGAAAAAAGGCAAAAAGCTTCAGATCAATAAATACCGTGCTAAACGCACCGCGTCGCAGATCGCCGTCAGCATATTCCGCTATGCGTTTCTGATTGCGCTCGGATATATTATCATATCGCAGCTGATCTATATTATCAGCTACTCTCTGCGCAGCACCTCCGACTCTATCGACCCCAGCGTTGTCTGGATCCCGAAGCATTTTACGCTTGAGAACTTTGCGGTCGCCTTTGAGGGCATGGAATATCTCCCGACCTTTTTGCGCACCGTCGGTATTCAGGTCGTCAGCGCGCTAATCGAGGTCATCACCTGCGCCTTGCCGGCATACGGCCTTGCGCGATACAAGTTCAAGGGCAGAAGCATCATGTTTGCTATCGTGCTTCTGATGATCCTTATCCCGACGCCTATGATCGCCGTTTCAATGTCGCTCAACTATGCGCATTTCGATATTTTCGGCATCCTCGGCGGCATCGGTTCGCTGATCGGCAAGGAGATTCGCCCGAATCTGCTCAATACCGGCTTCGTTTTCTGGCTGCCGTCTATCTTCGGCGTCGGATTGCGCTCAGGTCTGTTCGTGTTCATCTACCGCCAGTTCTTCAAGGGCCTGCCCAAAGAGTTGGAAGAGGCCGCCGCGATCGACGGTGCAAACCCGTTCATGACCTTCTGGCGCGTGGTCGTTCCGTCTTCGGGCGTCGCGTTCCTGACCGTTACGATCTTCTCGGTCGTCTGGCACTGGAATGAATACTACCAGTCGGTTCTCTATCTCAGCGATGTGTATCCGATGTCGGTAGCGCTGTCGAAACTCGATTCCAACATCTTCGCGATGATGGGCTACGGCAATGCCGCCGAAGCATATAATATGGCGGCGTGCTTGCTGTATATCCTGCCGTTGCTGATTATGTATATCGTCCTTCAGCGCAAGTTCATTCAGAGCATTGACCGCGTTGGTATCGTCGGTTAATCCTCGATCGCTTTTGATTTGTTGAATTACACAGATTCATGCGGCAAATTGTTGATAATTTGCACAAATAAAGCAATAACACTATAAAAAATGTATTTATTTTGTTGACAATTATTGAAAATTTTACTATAATTTAATTATAGTAAAATTGATAATTGTTACGCGCAATTTCAAGGTATCCTGTTTATGTTATTTTCGCCCGAGCGCGGCATGCCTGCCGCAGACTCTCGGTCGGCTGCCGGCGTCCGATCGGACGGCTCATGGCTCGGGCGGAGCTTAATCTCGGTTATTTCTGCCCCCTTTAAGGGCGGCAGGGTAATGATATAATAATTTTAGGAGGACTATCTATGGCAACAAAACACATAAGTAAAATTGCCGTAAAAGCGTTGTCAACTCTTTTAGTTGTACTGATTGCCGTTGCGGCGGTGGCGTCAGCCACCTTGTTTGCAAGTGCCGAGAAGCAGGTCTTGCAGACATGGGATTTCTCCACGCTTCAGGATAACCGTGTTCCCACGGGTATCACCGCTGCCGAGAATGTAAAATTCATCTCGAATGCCGACGACAGCATCATTTCGTCGATGCATACCGCTAACTGGGGCGGCTATTGGGTATCCGGCGGTAAGAAAGTTCATGCCGTTACCTATGAGAATGAGTGGAAAAAGCTCGTTGTTACTGAGAACTACAAGGTCGACGCTCTTGAAGCCGGCGATTACAGCATGGCTATCGGCATTCAGACCAGCGGTTTCTGGGCTGACCGTAACACTGTTCAGCTGTATTATTCACCCGTTCCCGTTGTTGCGGTTACCAATGCCGAGCCGACTCTTCCTGAGGGTTCTGTTGAACTCAAAACGCTGAATCCGGGCGCAATGCCGACCGACGAAACCAAAACCGTATTCGACTTCACTCTCGATGAGGGTCTTGCAGCCGGATACCTCGTTCTTCGTTTCAATGCCGAGTACAACAAGAACTGCACTGCTGATATTTACAGCGCAGAGCTGTCATACACAGCAAAAGAAACTCCTTCCGAATCTGAGAAGCCCACCGAGACGGAGAAACCCTCTGAAACAGAGAAACCCACCGAGACGGAAAAGCCCTCTGAGTCCGAGAAAACGGATTCTCAGGTTTGGGATTTCAGCAAGGTTCATTTTACTGACAATTACGAAGGTGAGTTCAAATACATTGCCACCGAAGACGGCAAGGTTTCGATGAATCTTCCGAACGCCGCCGCAAAATTCGGCGCTTACTGGGGACAGCAGGACGGCAATGAATTCTATCCGCATTCGCACTGGGAAGGCACATACCATAAAGTGTTTGTCAGACTGAATTTTGCGCTCGACGCCGCGCTCAAAGCAGGCAAGCGGTATGAGTATTCAGTCGGCATCAAGACGGACGGTCAGCAGTGGCTTGACAAAAATTCGCTGCAGCTGTATTACAGCAAGGAGAAGGTTCTCTTCACCACTCAGGATACAGAGCCGAGCCTTGACAACGCGACGCTTCTTGCGACACTTAACCCGAATGCTATATCTAATGCCGAGTTTGTCGACTGCAAGATCAACTTCACTCCCGATACCGATCTGAACGACGGCTACCTTGTTTTGGTATACCAGACAATGTATAACGAGGCCATGGGTACGCATGTCAACAGCGCTTCCGTAAAGCCGGCTGAGGTAACACCTACCGAAACTGAGAAGCCCACTGAAACCGAGAAGCCTACCGAAACCGAGGCTCCGACCGAGAAACCCACCGAGAAGCCTACTGAAACCGAGGCTCCGACCGAGAAACCCACTGAGAAGCCTACCGAAACCGAGGCTCCGACCGAGAAACCGACTGAGAAACCCACTGAGAAGCCGACTGAAACACAGGCTCCGGTAGCAACCGAAACGGATGCTCCCGATGAAACGGAAACACAGGCTCCCGATGAAACGGAAACCAAAACTCCTGTTGAAACTAAGGCTCCCACGGATTCTACAACCAACAACGGTGATAAGACCACCGCAACCGATAAATACGACGCTTCGCCGAATACCGGTGCTGAAACTCCTGTATTCGTTGTGATCGCAGTCATTCTTGCACTGTGCTCCGCGTTCGTATGCATCATCGGTTCCAAGCGCAGAATCAGAAACTGATCTGATCGCCTGATCGGTTCAGACTGATACTTGCCAAAAAATTGAAAGGACGGTCTAAACGACCGCCCCGCAAGTACATCGGCAGAGAGGAATAGCGGTTAAACATTTTCTTCTCTGCCGATTCTTTTTATATCAAATATGTATCTCCTGCGGCAACGCGGGAAAAGGTGACAAGTTATGAATACTATATTTACAAAAGATCTCGGCGTGCTGCCGGGGAGCGGAAAAGACTGCTCTGAAGCTCTGCAAAAGGCGTTTGATTCGATCGAAGACAATGCAACGGTTGTGCTGGCGCCCGGCGATTATGTGCTGGGTCGCTCCATTAATCTCAACGGCAAAAAGAACCTGAAAATTCTCGGCTACGGCGCGAAAATGATCGCCAAATATGACCCCCGCGATCCGTATGCTTTTGACGGCGTGTTCAAGTTCCACGATTGCAGCGATATTCAGCTTTCGGGCATGGTCGTGACCATGGACAACAAGCCCAATCTTCACGGCACGGTGTTTGCTATTGATTATGAGAATCTGATTCTTGACATCAAGCTCGAGCCGGGCTATCATTATACAGGCAATGAGAAGATTCGCTGTTTTGACAGCTGCGATGAGGACTATGCGCCCAACGGCCATATCTTTTTCGCGGATGACGCGGGCTATCGTTGCGTCAAGCTTTCGGAAAATATGCTCCGCATTTACGCTTGGCCCAGCGCCGCCGATCAGATCGCGTCGCTCAGCCTGAACGAGCGCATTTGCATGAAGCTGTCGCTCTATCCCTGCTGTCCGATCATTTTCAAGGCGTGCAGCGAGGTTCTGGTGTCGGATGTTACGATCGAGTCTTCGCCCGGTGTTTCGCTTGCTGTCTATCCCCGAAGCAAAAACTTCACATTCAGGCGGTTCGCGATTCGTCTGCCTGTCGGCGACGACAGGATTTATGCCAGCAATGCCGACGGTATTCATGTCACCGGCCTTATCGGCAAGCTGATCATCGAGGATTGCTATTTCGAGCATATGGGCGACGACGCGCTGAATATTCATAACGAAGGCGCCACGGTCTTCAGCGTCGACGGGAACACCCTCGGCGTATACGGCCACCGTTTCAATTCCAAGCCCGAGGAGGACCGCTCGAAGCTGTCCGCCGAGTGGGGTGAGGCGGGCGACGTCGTGTATGTTTACGACGGCAAGAGCTTTGCTTTTAAGGGCGAATTTACGATCGGCGAGTTCGGCGACAAGCGCATCGTGATCTCCGATAAAAAGGGCGATTTCGAGATCTGTGAGGGCGATTATCTCGCCAACTCCGTATTTCTGGCGCAGACTGAGATTCGCCGCACTACCGTTCGCAACAGCCGTGCGCGCGGCTTCCTGCTTCAGACTCATAATGCGGTCGTGGAGGATTGCCGTTTCTACGGTACATCGGGCGCCGCGGTCATCGTTTCGCCCGATATGGAGACTTGGAACGAGATGCCGCCGATGCAGAATCTCACCATTCGCAGGAACGTGATTGAGCGGTGCGGCACGGGTCACGGCTCCGTCTGCGGCGGCGTGTTTATCGGCAACCGCCACTATATGGGCGTGATCGAGAATCCCTATCCCGCGGGTATGCATAAAAATATCGCCATAACCGACAATACCTTTATTAACGCCGCGGGATCTGTGGTTGTCGCGTATTCGGTCGATGGGCTGGATATTTCCCGTAACACGGTCAGCTGCCGCGAGGCGCATAATCAGTCCGAGGGCTTCTTTGAGCTTCGCAGCTGCAACGATGTCGCGCTGGAGGATAATGTGCTTCTCTATGAGGGCGGCAGAAAGCTTTGGTTCGGCAAGGATACGACCCTGCGCGGCTGATCTTGTCGCGTCCGTCGGCGGGCGGATAATGCAATCTTAAAAAGGAAACGGTGAATCGTTTTGGACAGCGTTTTGGAGCAAAGAATCGTCAAAAAAAGAAGCAGATCGGAAAAAATGTCGATGATACCCTTGGTCGTGCTGGGGCTGATCGGCGTTGCGTATCTTGCGTTCCTCGCGGTGGGGACGATCAACTCGCCGTGGTCGATCGCGTTTACGCTGATAGCAGCGGGCTTCGGCTACTCCGTTTGGTGGTTTGTCAGCCGCACTCACGTTGAGTTTGAGTATTGCCTGACGAATGAATTTTTCGATATTGACAGCGTCGTCGGCAAGAAAAAGCGCTCGCGCATTGTCGAGATCAACTGCCTTGAGCTGTCGGATTTCGGCGATTACGATGAAGAAACATCCCTACAGCTTCAAAAGGAGAAGTTTGATACCGTCGTGACTGCCTGCAACCTTTCGGATGAGGGCGTTTGCTATCTGGTTGTGAATTTGTCTAAATTCGGCAAAACACTGGTGCTGATCACCCCGAATGAGAAGATCCGCGAAGCGCTCAACAAGTTCGGACGATGAAAGCCTTTCTCGACAGTCCCGAGCGGATGATCGGGATGATGTTTGGCGAAGATGAAACAGATGAATGACTAAACAGGGGAGAAATCATGGTTACATACGAAGATATCAAGAAGAATGAAGCTATTCGCACCTATATTACCGAGGCGGACGCGTCGCTGATCTCGCTCGGGTTCACCGAGCACAGCTTCGCGCATGTCACCCGCGTCGCCGAAACGGCGGGGTACATTCTCGAAACGCTCGGGCACCCCGAGCGAACGGTCGAGCTTGCTAAAATTGCGGGATTTCTGCACGACATCGGCAATCTTGTCAATCGGATTGATCACAGCCAGAGCGGCGCCGTTATGGCGTTCCGCTTGCTTGACAATATGAACTTTGACCCGAAGGAGATCGCCGTCATTTCCACCGCTATCGGCAATCATGACGAGGGAACAGGCGTTCCGGTGAACGCGGTCGCGGCGGCGCTCATTCTGGCGGACAAGTCGGATGTGCGGCGTTCCCGCGTCCGAAACAAGGATATTCACACCTTTGATATTCATGACAGAGTGAATTATTCCGTAACGAAATCCGAGCTGAAGATCAACGAAGCGCATACGCTGATCAAGCTGAAGCTGTCGGTTGATACGCATTTCGGCTCGGTGATGGACTATTTTGAAATATTCATGAACCGCATGATTCTTTGCCGCAAGGCGGCGGAAAAGCTGGGGCTGAAATTCAAGCTGATGATCAATGAACAACAGCTGATCTGAGCGAAATGATCGCGTAAATTCGCAAAAAATTATTGACATATGACAGAAATTCGGTTATACTGATAAATGTCATATGTCAATAACTCATGCGTATACCTTATTGGGCATACACAACCGCCAAAGGAAAGGAACAGCCTATGCCACGACCGAGAAAATGCAGAAAAGTCTGCCGCCTTCCGAAAGTGGGGGAATTTCGCCCGTCGGGGGATAATCCGAAATACATCACCCTCACGGTGGATGAATATGAGGCAATCCGCCTTATTGACAGAGAGGGCTTTTCGCAGGAGGAATGCGCGGGTTATATGCAGGTGGCGCGCACGACCGTACAGCAGATCTATAATACCGCAAGAATGAAAATCGCCGACGCGCTTGTCGACGGAACGGGGATTCGCATCAGCGGGGGAGATTATATCATCTGCGACGGAAAGGAAAAGCAATGCGGGTGCGGCGGCTGCCCAAGGCACCGTATGAACCAATAAAATCGCAAATCACAGAAAGGTATGGTCATCTTGAAAATTGCAGTAACTTATGAAAACGGAGAGATTTTTCAGCATTTCGGTCACACAGAGCAGTTCAAGCTCTATGATACCGACGGCGATAAAATTCTCTCTTCCGAGATCGTCGGCACGAACGGTAGTGGGCACGGCGCGCTTGCCATGCTGCTTAGTGCTCTGAATGTTGATACGCTGATCTGCGGAGGAATCGGCGGCGGCGCGCAGTCCGCGCTTGCCGAGGCGGGAATTCGGCTTTACGGAGGAGTCAGCGGCTCCTGCGATAAGGCGGTTCAGGCATTGCTTAGCGGCAATCTCGGATATGATCCGAATGTAAAGTGCAGTCATCATGATCATGAGCATGGCGACGGCGCACACAGCTGCGGCGAGCACGGCTGCGGTGGGCACAGCTGCCACTAAAAGAAAAAACCACATCTGCGTCAGTGGCTCAGATGTGGTTTTCTTATCTTACTTACATTCGGTGCAAATATATTCGGGAACCGTTTTTTCGTGGATGACTGACTCATACAAGCGCCAGCCGCCCGCGAGATTATAGCAGTCATAGCCGTTGCCTGCGAGAATGCGGCAGGCAATGTAGCTGCGCAGACCGCTGTGGCAGTGAACGTAGACGGGTTTGTCTTTCGGAATCTCGCCGATACGCTCCCGCAGCGAATCGAGCGGTATGTTGATAAAGCCGTCGATATTGCCGCGGCTGTACTCCGTCGCCGTTCGGGCGTCTAAGAGCGTAACGCTACCGTCGCGAGGCAGGTTTTCAACGTCGTGCCAGAAGAATTGCTTGATTTTCCCCGTGACAATGTTTTCGCCGACAAATCCGAGCATATTCACAGGGTCTTTGGCGCTGCCGAACGGCGGCGCATAGCAAAACTCAAGCTTTGTGAGATCGGTGATCTTCGCCCCGAATCGAATCGCCGTGGCGAGCACATCCATACGCTTGTCAACGCCGTCGAATCCGACGATCTGCGCGCCGAGTATTTTCAGTGTTTCCTTGTCCCACAGCGCTTTGATCGACATATTGTTCGCGCCCGGGTAATAGGATGCGTGCGATCCTGGGTAGATATAGGTTTTATCAAAATCCAGCCCCGCCGCCTTGGCGCTTTTTTCGTTCAGCCCCGTGGTAGCGACCGTCATATCAAAAAGCTTCAGGACCGCCGAGCCTTGTGTTCCCGTATATTCGGAAGGAATGCCGACAATATTATCCGCCGCAATGCGTCCCTGCTTGTTAGCGGGTCCCGCGAGCGGAATAAAGGCGGGATTTTTGCTGATGAAATCTCTCACCTCCACCGCGTCGCCTACGGCGTAAATATCGGGGATGTTCGTTTTCATGTTGCAGTCGGTGACGATGCTGCCGCGGTTGTTGGTCTCGATTCCGCAGTCCCGAGCCAGTGCAGTTTCGGGGCGCACGCCGACGGACATAATCACCATGTCGGTGTAAATCTCGCCGTTTTGCAAAATAACGGTGCGGCCGTCGATCGCTTTTACGCCGTTGCCAAGATAGAGCCGGATGCCCTTGGACTTGATATAGCGGTGAACGTCCGCCGCCATATCGAAATCCAGCGGGGCGATCAAATGATCGGCAAGCTCCACAACAGATACGTCAAGCCCCGCTTCTTTGAGATTTTCCGCCATCTCGATGCCGATATAACCACCGCCGACCACAACGGCGGATTTCGGTTTTGCTTCTTCGATATACGCTTTAATTTTCAAGGTGTCGGGAATGTTGCGCAGGGTGAATACAATCTCGCTGTCGATACCGTCAATATTCGGCTTGATCGGCTCCGCGCCGGGCGAGAGAATCAGAGTGTCGTAGCTTTCAGTATAGGTTTCGCCCGAATCGCGCCGCTTTACCGTCACGGTTTTCGCCTGGGGGTCAATTTTGACCGCCTCGCTGTTTACGCGGACGTCGATATTGAACCGTGCCCTAAAGCTCTCGGGCGTTTGCAGCGTCAGATTGCGTTTGTCGGTGATTGCGCCGCCGATATAATAGGGCAGACCGCAGTTGGCAAAGGAAACGTATTCCCCGCGCTCTAAAATGATGATCTCGGCGGATTCATCCAGCCTGCGCAGTCGCGCCGCCGCGGACGCACCGCCTGCAACGCCGCCGATAATGATGGTTTTCATATATACCGTACCTCTTTCTGAAAGGATTTATCAATGGAACAAAACGTATTTGAGGGTGTTTATCGGGAGATTTTCCCGTTTTGGCAGGAAATATCGGAATCCGATCGGGCGTTTATCTGTCAAAATTCCTTTGCTCTGACATATGCAAAAGGGGAGAGTATTCACGACGGAAACGACTGCTCGGGAGTGATTTTCGTCCGCTCGGGGAGCCTTCGCCTTTACATGATGTCGGAGGAGGGAAAGGACATTACGCTCTACCGCCTGCACAAGGGCGATATGTGTATGCTGTCCGCCTCCTGCGTGTTGCAGACCGTTACCTTTGACGTGCTGGTGAATGCCGAGGAAGACAGCGAGTGCCTTGTGATTGGCGGCCCTGCCTTTGCGGAGGTTTCTGCCCGCAATCCGAGCGTTAAGATCTTTGCGCTGGAAACCGCCGTCAGCCGCTTTTCGGATGTGATGTGGGTCATGCAGCAGATTCTCTTTATGAGCATGGATAAACGGCTTGCCGTTTTCCTTGCAGACGAGTCCGCAAGGATTAATTCCGATACGATCACACTGACCCACGAGCAGATCGCCCGCTATATCGGCTCTGCCCGTGAGGTTGTGTCGAGAATGCTGAAATATTTTGCCGCCGAGGGGATTGCGGAGCTTTCGCGCGGGGAAATCAAAATTCTCGATAAAAAGCGCCTCCGGGAATTAGCCCTCTAACATGGCAAGTATCTGCGATTTCGGCTTTGCGCCGACAGATTGGTTTACAACCTTTCCGTTCTTCATGACGACCAGCGTCGGAATGCTTGCCACGCCGAATGCCTGCGCGAGCGCGGGCTCATTGTCAACATTGATCTTTCCGACGAGATACTGCGGGTTTTCCTCGGCAATCTCATCGACGAGCGGCGATACCATGCGGCAGGGGCCGCACCAGTCGGCGTAGAAGTCGAGAAGAACCGTTTTATCGCTGGATTTTACGGAATTAAAATTGTCGGAATTAACACTTAAAATAGACATGTGAATCATTTCCTTTCTGTTTTCAGTGTCTTTAGTATATCCTGTTTTCAGTATTATTTCTGTGACAAAGTCACATTTTGTTTCTTTGCAGTTTCTCTGCGTCATCCTACGGCAAAAAGGAGTCGAATTAATGAACACAACTGAAATTCAACATCGACTGAAAGAGGCTGTGCCGCCGCTTTTGGATTGGTATGCGAAGAATGAACGCCCGCTGCCGTGGCGGCAGTCGCCGACGCCGTATCACGTGTGGATATCGGAGATCATGCTGCAACAGACCCGCATTGAGGCGGTGATCCCGCATTACAGCGCTTTTTTGGACGCCATGCCCGATATTGCGTCGCTGGCGGAGGCGCCGGAGGAGCAGCTGCTGAAATGCTGGGAGGGACTAGGCTTCTACAGCCGCGCCCGCAACCTGCAAAAGACCGCGAAGCTTTTGATAAACAGCGGAAAAGCCGACCTGCCGAGCCGCTTCGACGAGCTGATTCAGCTGCCGGGGATAGGGGAATACACCGCGGGCGCGATCGCCTCGATCGCTTTCGGCGAAGCAGTTCCTGCGGTGGACGGCAATGTGATGCGGGTGCTGGCGCGGCTGACCGCGGACGATACCGATGTGCTGTCGCAAAAAGGCAAACAGCGTTTTCGTGCGCTTGCCACCGCCATGGTGCCGCCCGACGCGCCCGGGCGCTTCAATCAGGCGGTCATGGAGCTGGGCGAAACGGTCTGCCTACCGAGCACCGAGACGCGCTGCGCGGCTTGCCCGCTGGCGGAGATGTGCCTCGGCAACCGTCTGGGGGTCGCCGATCAACTGCCTGTTCGGAAGAAAAGCAAATCCCGCCGCATAGAACAGCGGACGGTTTTTATCCTGCATAAGCAGGGTAGCGGCAGAGTGCTCCTCACCAAGCGCCCCGACACAGGACTGCTG
>JBJEQI010000085.1:0-2936 GCA_051881675.1 Acutalibacteraceae bacterium | reverse complement strand
TTGTGAAATGCGCTTCGCGCGTGAAATACGCCTACGGCGTATGAAATGCCTGCGGGCGTGAGTGGATTTATTTTATTTCACTTTCTGCGAAGCAGAAAATTTCATAATCCGTAAGGATTATTTCATATTGCGATAGCAATATTTCATTTATAAAGACAAAAAATCGACAAGTGCTATCAGCACTTGTCGATTTTTCCTTTTTCACTTTTCACTCTTTATACACCGCGATCTCATACGGGCGAAATATCTCGCCGCTTTTTATTCTGTCGGCGTAATTGACGAGCAGTGCCTCGCCGAGCGCGCTTGCGCCCGCGATCACACTCTCCTTTTCAAAGTTGCAGATCACGGTATACTTCTCATCGCCGAGAGCGCGCTCATAGATAAAATACGGATCTTCCTTGGAAGATGTGACCTTAAAGCTTCCCTGACGAAATGCAGGAGAGCTTCTCCGAAGCGCGAGCAGGTCTTTATAAAAGCGATTGACCGACTTCTCGGACTGCAAATCCTTTTCGAGATTGATCTCCGAAAGGCGGCTGGAAACCTGAATCCACGGCTTTGAATCGGAGAATCCGCCATACTCCCCGCCGTTCCACGGCATCGGACGGCGCGCATTATCCCGCCCGCCGAAATTGATCGCGGCAAGCGCCTCGTTCGCGCTCGCACCACTCTCGATCATGCTGTTGTATTTATTATGGCTCTCGATGTCGTCAAAGCAGGAAATATCATCATACTGCGACGACGTAACGCCGATCTCCTGCCCCTGATAGATAAACGGCACGCCGCGCAGCAAAAAGAACATAGTGGCAAGGCAGGTCGCCGACTCAAAGCGCAGCTCCTGATCGTTGCCCACGCGGGAAATATACGGCGCGTGATCGTGATTATCGGTAAAGAGCGAATGTAACAGACCGTCGCGCTGGCAAAGCTCCTGCCAATTCACAAGAATATCGCGCACAGCGGTGAGAGAACAGGGCGCTTTGACAAACTTTCCGTTTCTGCCGCACTCAAAATGATCAAACTGAAACAGAGTGGAAAGCTCGCCCCTGTCCTCGGCACAGTGGCGGTTGATCTCGTCGATATCGACCGCCCAGCACTCGCCGACCGTGAAGAGATGCGCCGTTTTATCCCTGCCGAACAGCGCATGAATATATTTATGCAGATTGGGCCCGAAGCAGTTGTTGCCGTGCTCAAAATCCTTGGATATTTGGTCGATAACGTCACAGCGGAACCCGTCCACCCCGAGATCGACCCAATAATCAACGACATCCTGAATCTCCTTGACCACTGCGGGATTATCCCAGTTCAGATCCGGCTGCTGCGGCGTATAGGAATGAAGATAATACTGCCCTCTTAGCTCGTCGTATTCCCACGCCGAGCCGCCGAAGCACTGCTGCCAGTCGTTGATCGGCTGATCAAACCAATAATAATACTCGCTGTAAGGATTATCCTTCGACTTGCGCGATTCGATAAACCACTTGTGCTGATGCGAGGTATGATTCGGGACCAGATCCATGATCAGCTTCATATCGCGGGCGTGCATCTCGGCGATCAGGCGCTTAATATCCTCTAGCGTGCCGAATTCGTCCATAATATCGCGGTAATCGGCAATATCGTAGCCGTTATCATAGTTCGGGCTTTTATAGCAGGGGCAAAGCCAGATCGCGTTAACACCGAGATCGCGCAGATAATCCAGCTTTTCGATCACGCCCGGAATATCGCCGATTCCGTCGCCGTTGGAATCGTTAAAACTGCGCGGATAAATCTGATAGATCACCAAATCCAAAAAATCCTGATACTTTTTATTCATAAAGATACTCCTGAATATGTTAAAAATATACTATATTTTAGCATATTGCGCCGTTCAAGTCAAGGGTTATTCCACCGCTTTGCAGACGTCGACCCAGTCCTCGCACTCGGCGGCGGTATACAGCTCATCGACCGAAAGGCGCACCGCGCTGTTGGCGCTTCCCGCCGCGGGATAAACCGTTTCAAACCGACGAAGCGACTGATCGGCAAACACGCGCACCCCGCTGTTTATCCCGAACGGGCAGACGCCGCCCGGCGCATGACCCGTTTTTTTCTCCACGCTGTCAAAGGGCAGCATCTTCGCCTTTGTATGAAACTGCGCCTTAAACTTGGCATTGTCTATCTTCACATTGCCCGCCGTGACGATCAAAACCGTTTCCTCGCCGACCGCGAACGACAGCGTTTTGGCAATTTCCGCCTCACGGCAGCCTATCGCAAGCGCCGCCTGCGCCACCGTTGCGGATGAAACGTCAAACTCCGTGATTCTGTCCGCCAACGCATATTTTTTAAGATGAGCCTTTGCTTTTTCAAACGACATAACCGATTTACCTCCGATAAGCGCGCTTTTCGCGGCAGTAAAATGCTATATCCAATACCCCGCGGCAGGATGTTTGTCAATCGCTCTGCGGCTTTGCAGCGCAAAAATCCGCCGATCGCCGCTTCTTGACACGAGCACAAAATGGGTATATAATAAGCAGTATCCGCGACAATGCGGGAAACCCTCTAAGCAAAGGAAGAATCATCCATGACGGAAAAACTCACGCTGTTCGGCACGCCCGGCGGCTGGAAGATCATCGACAGCATCCTATCCGACGGCGAAATCGGCAAACCGCTGTCAAAAGCGGTCGGCGAGCTGCTGAGCACAGCCGAAAAATACCGCATTTGCGGCGATGTTTACAAAGGCTTCATCGCGTGGCTGCTCATCCAAGACGAAAACTCCTATTCCCTCTCCTGTGAAATGGGAAAGGAGGAAAGTGGCGGGCTGCACCGCTTTGCCCTTTTGGACTGCGAGCAGATCTTCGAGGCTTTTTTCGTGGATATGAGTGCCGTTTGCGGCGACGGTCTGCGTGGATTCGCCTATACAAACGACTGCGCCGCCGACTGCCGCCGCGAGATCGGCGAGCTTTGCAGCG
>JBJEQI010000084.1:0-2966 GCA_051881675.1 Acutalibacteraceae bacterium | reverse complement strand
TTGACTTCTTCTCGGGATCAAGCGCCGACGTTTATGCGGATATGCAGCCGTTTGTTGTGCCGCTGGCATATAAGATCATCGACCTGAAAAATGAGCATCGCGGCATCACGGAACTCGTCGACCAGCCCGCTATGCTTTATAACAACCAAAGCTCGACTCACTACTGGATCGGCGGACGCGGCGTTGCCCGCTACGATCTTGAGGCGAGCGTAGACGGCGGTCCGTGGGAGGCTTTTGTCACGAATCTCGACCCCTATGAGTGCCAGATGCCCAACGGCCTGCTCAGCTACAAGGGGCCCGATATGGAACCGGGCAAAACCTACCGTTTCCGCATCGTTTCCTATCTCGAGAGCGGCGAGAAGAACATCTCCGAGCCCTCTAACGAAACCTCGCTCTATGTTCCTGTTGAAATGTTCGTTGATTCCGAGGGTAATTATTCCGGCGGCTTTGAAGAAGGCGACTGGGTTGGTGACGCTAATAAGGAGGTCAGCGACGGCTGGACGCACGGCGGCTGGGAAGATTTCGGCGCGTTCGTTCACGACAGCTCAATCGCTCACTCGGGCGAGTGGTGCCTGCGCCGTTCGCCTATGAACGACATCGGCTCTAAGGGTACTTATTCCGCGCAGAACGGATATAGGCTCAAGGTAAAGCCCAATACGATGTATAGCGTCAATTTCTGGTATAAGCAGATCAGCCGTGATACCGATGAAGACATCGGCTCGATCACCGTTCGTAACATGGATAACCAGAATCTGATCTGGCAGGGCTTCGGCGACAGAGAAAGCACAGGGGAGTGGAAGCAGTCCCAAACAGTCTACTTCATGTCCCCGCCGGACGGATTGATTCGTGTCGTTCTGATGTCTATGAGCGACGTTCATGAAGATATTTATATCGACGACTTTTCAATCGTCGAAGCCCGATAAGAAAGGAGTATGATAGTATGAAGTTTAAAAAACTCAGCGCGGCTGTCCTTGCCGCGGCGATCGTTTTGTCCATGCTCGCTGTCATGTTCACTTTCTCTGTCGGCGCTTCGGCGTCGGCTGTCGGAATCCTCGAAGACGGCGGATTTGAGTCCGACGCCTCGTGGAGAGATGGCAGAGCCGAGTCTGATACGGCTTTTCAGGGCACACACGTTGTAAAGCCCGCAGACAGCAGAGTTTTTTCCAGGGAATTTAACGTTTTACCGAACAATACCTATACGGTAGGCGTTTGGTATCGCAATCCTGAGCTTGAAACAGTGGATGTTTTCGGTGTAACCTCCGATACCTCCGCGGCAGCCGATTCGCGTGCGCTGACTGCTTCGGCAAAGATTGAGGCGGTTTCCGACTGGACCTATACCGAGTTTACTTTCGCCTCGGGCGCCCATACAAAATTTATGGCAGCGCTCGGCGGTAAGAACATCGAGATCGACGCGATGAGCGTTGTTAAGAAGACAACGTCAAATCCCGTTGTCAACCCCTCGTTCGAGGGCGGCGCCTTCGGCTGGGATCAGCTGAATGAGGATGTGCCCGCAGTTGCCGACGCGACCGACGCAGACAGCGGTATGCTGTCGCTCAAGCTCGCCAACGGCGTAGGTACGGGCGTTTCGCAGGTCATCACTGTCCGCCCGAATATGTATTATACCGCTACTGTTAAGTATAAGGGCGGCGGAGCGTCCGCTATGTGGGGTGTTGCTCGCGCAGGCGGCGTGATCACCTCTAATTCGTTCATCGTTCCCGCGGTTAAGTTTGAAAACAGCGAGAACTGGACCGAATCGACCGTTTCGTTCAATGCGGGCGATGTTTCAAGAGTTCGTCTGGCTGTTTTGCTCGGCGAATCGGGCGCGCTCTCGGTAGACAGCGTCGAGCTGAAGCTTGATCCGTCGAAGAACATTCTCCCCAACGGCGATTTTGAAAACGAATTCACCGACTGGGACCGTGACAACACCGATACCATGACCGTCGCAAACGATGCGAATGACGGCACAAAATCCGTTCATTTTGCGGTAAATAAGTGGTGGAGCTCACTGGTTTCCAAGCCGGTTACCGCTAAGGCGGGCAAAAAATATGTTGCTGCTATCACCGTCAAGGGCAAAATGTCGTGGGGCAAGTATTCTGTTTCCACTAATCCCAGAAATACCGACGGCGGCAACGGATTTATCGGCGGTCGGACCTTTGATAAGGAAATCAAGGAGTGGACAACATTCTATACCAATGCGTTCTCCTTTGATAAGGATACGCCGGTATACTTCAACTTCAAACCTTCCGATTCGAACAATACCGACATTTTCATGGACAGCGCCGCCATTTATGAGATTGCGGATTCGGGTTATGAGCCGATCCTGAAAAACGGCGACTTTGAAAATGAAACTTCGGGCTGGACGGTCGGCGGACAGAATGTATTCTCCGCTACGTCCGACGCGCTCACCGGCGAAGGTGCACTGCACGTAGGCACATCGGCGCAGTATCCCTACATTTGGCAGACCTTTGAAGCCAAGGCAGGCAAAAAGTATGTTGCCACGCTGGCGTATAAGGGCAAACCGAACTGGGCTATGTGGGCTGTTGCTACAAAAGCGGGTTCCACCGAGCCCGTCGACAAAGAGTATATCGTCGGCGCGAAAGAAACGCAGGAAACCAGCGAGTATGTTTCCAGAATATCCGCTGTTTTCTCGGTGGAAAAGGATCAGACGCTTTATTTTAACATTAAAGCAACTTCCGGATGCGATTTAACCTTTGACGATATTTATATCCTCGAAATTGATGCGGATTCCTACGTTATCAACGGCGCGTGCGAAGGCATTATCAAGCCGTTCACCGGTTCTTCCGACTATTTCTGGATCGACAGCACCCAGCATCATGGGGGCAACTCTTCGATCGCTGTCGGCTCCGGCGAATATCAGAAGCTTTCGCAGGCAATCACGCTGGAAGCGAACACCAACTATGAGTTCAGCTTCTGGTATAAGGGCACCGTCCCGAGCTATTCCGCAT
>JBJEQI010000083.1:11424-12858 GCA_051881675.1 Acutalibacteraceae bacterium | reverse complement strand
CGAAAGAGAGATCTCACCGCCGACGGTCATTCCATTGGTCTCGGCAAATTTGCGGCTCACCACCGCCTCACCGTCTTTCGGGAATAACAGCTCCGTTTTCCCGCTGTGCAGGTCGATATAGCCGTCGAGATCGTCGGTGGCGGCGATCACCTGAACACTTTTATCGCCGTTTTGCGTCGCCGCGTTGTAAGACAGCGTATGAGCAAGCGCCGCCTTTCCCGCATAGGAAGTGCGGGCGGCAAACTCGGTCAGCTCGGCGGGCGACAAACCGTCTTCCAGCATCACCTCAAAATCATAGGTCAGTATTTCGCCGTATTGATAATCGCATATCTTCTGTATCGAATCGCTGATTCCGAAGCCCGTTATCAAAAGGGCGGTGCAGCCCGCAACGCCGATCACCATCATAAACAGCCGCTGTTTATACCGCGTGAGATTGCGCACCGAAACCTTGCGCAGAAAATTCATCCGCCGAAAGATACGCAGCTTCTCGAAAAATCCGTGCTTGCCGCCTGCGGGCGCTTTCGGGCGCATCAGCTGCGCCGCGCAAAGCGACAGCTCCCGTCGGCAGGAGAGCACCGTCGCGCCACAGGTGCAGATCAGCGCCGCAATCAGCAGAATCGGCGCGATGACGGGGTCATAAATAATCTCGAGCGGCGCGAAGCCGTACATGATCGTATACGCCATCCATATTGCCTGCGGGAAAAGATAGGAGCCGCCGAAGAATCCCAGCGCCGTGCCGAGCACTGCCGCCAGCCCCGAATAAGCGATATATTTCGCCATGATCGCCGCGCGGGAATACCCCAGCGCCTTCATCACGCCGATGTCGGTGCGCGATTCGCTGATCATGCGCGTCATGGTGGTCATGCACATGAGCGCCGCGACCAGAAAGAAGAACAGCGGGAAAACCTCGGCGAGTCCGTCGACGATTCCCGAATCGTTTTCAAAGCAGACATAGCCGATATTGGTATCCCTGCCGAGCGAAAAGCTCTCGGGCGCCGCAATGTCCTCAATCTCCTTTTTTGCCTCGTCAAGCTCTTGCGCGGCGGTATCCAGTTTTGCCTTTGCCTCGCCGAATTTTTCATCGGCATCGGTTTTGGCGGAAGTATACTCATCCTTGGAGCGATCGAGCCTTGCGCGCCCGCTGTCCAGCTGCTGTTTTGCCCCGTCCAGCTCTTTTTTCGCAGCCGCAAGCGTCGTTGAGCGCGCCGTCGTTTTTGACAGCGTGCGCTCAAGCTCCGCTTTTTGACCAACGAGAGCCGAGAGCGCAGACTCCGCCTGCGCAAGCTGCGCCGACAGCGCGGCGATCTCCTCGGGCGAGCCGCCCGCCGCCTGCAAGCCGCCGAGCGCCGCCGAAAGGCGGTCTTTTAATCCCTGCGCTTCCTCGATACCCGCGTTCAGCGCGGCGATTCCGCTTTTCAGGTCGGCAACGCCCTT
>JBJEQI010000083.1:0-11324 GCA_051881675.1 Acutalibacteraceae bacterium | reverse complement strand
GCTCATACTCCTCGGAATAGATCTCATAATCTTCGCCGAGCCGAATATACAGTTCGGTATAATATTCCTCCGCAAACGCCGATCGCGGCAAATATAAAAACGCGCGGATACTGCCGTCGAGCAGCGCGGTCGTTCCCCGCTCATAGTTGAGATAAATCGGCGAATTGACGATTCCGACGATAGTATATTCCCTGCCGCGAAGCGCCTTTTCGGCGTCCTCACCGCCTGCGTCGGACAGTGTCATCTTCTTACCTATCGCCTGCTCACCGAAATACCGCCTGTCGGCGGCGCACTCGTTTTCGTTTGCGGGCAGTCTGCCGTAGACCACGCTCAGCGTGTTAATCTCCTCGGGAACCGAATGAAGCTTATATACCGCGTCGGAGCCGTCGTAATTCATCACCGCGTCCAGCGAATATGCGCCCTCGGCGGCATAGCCCTCCGCCCGCGCCGCCGCAATGCTGCCGTCATCGAACCCGAACGTGTTCAGCAGGCGATAATCATACATCTTATGCTCGGCAAGATAGCGGTCGGCGGTTTTGATCATATCGGCGCGCGCCGTTTTCAGCCCCGCGAAAAATCCCACGCCGAGCGCAATAATGCACATAATGGAGAAAAATCTCCCGAAGCTGTGCTTAATTTCTCTGAAAAAGTTTTTAATCATAGCGCCGCTCATCCGAATCAACTCCCTTGCGGCATAGGTCGGTTATTTTACCATTCGATCTGCTCGACCGGCAGAGGCGACGGATTTTTCTCGGTTTTGACCACCGTTCCGCTTTTAATGTGTATCACCCTGTCCGCCATAGCGCAAAGCGCGGAATTATGCGTGATGATCACCACGGTCATATGGTTTTTGCGGCTCATTTTCTGAAGCAGAGCAAGGATCTGCTTGCCCGTTACATAGTCCAGCGCGCCTGTCGGCTCGTCGCAAAGCAGCAGTTTCGGATTCTTCGCAAGCGCGCGGGCGATCGCCACTCGCTGCTGCTCTCCGCCCGATAAAGCCGCGGGAAAATTGTTCTTTCGCTCGCCGAGCCCCACATCGTCCAGCGTCTGCGACGGGTCGAGCGGGTCCTTGCATATCTGCGAGCTGAGCTCCACGTTTTCCAGCGCGGTCAGGTTTTGAATCAGATTGTAAAACTGAAAAACAAAGCCGATGTCGTGCCTGCGGTAGCCGGTCAGCCGCCGCGTGTTATAGCTCGAAATCTCCGCGCCGTCCACCGTGACCTTGCCGTCGGTCAGCGTATCCATGCCGCCGAGAATGTTCAGCAAGGTTGTCTTCCCCGCGCCCGACGCGCCGACGATCACGCATATCTCGCCCTTTTCGATCTCAAAGGACGCGTCGTGAAGCGCTTTGACCTCGATCTCGCCCGACTGATAGATTTTGCTCACATTGTCAAATTCCACAAAAGCCATATGACCCCCGCCTTTCTGCTCGGCAATTACCGTTTTGCCCGCCGCCCACGCCGACGCGCTGCCCTTTTCGGGAATGTTCGGCGCGGCGGCAGACAGCGTTTTCACAGCGTTTTATTACTATAATAATTTTTACATACCGCCGCCGAAAAGTCAATAGAATACACAAATAATTTACAATTATATCCGCCGAAGGGCGCCCCGCGTAATCGGAAAATTTTCCGATATATTCCTCTTGACAAATGCGGAAAAAAGGAGTAATATATCATTATCGAACACTTGTTCGGCAATGATACATACCGCTGATGAGGAGGGAAAACGGCTTTGAAAGACCGCGGGATTCTGCACGTTGACTGCAATAAGTTTTATGCGTCGGTGGAGTGCCTGCACCGCCCCGAGCTGCGGGATAAACCCGTGGTCGTCGGCGGAAGCGAGCAGTCGCGCCACGGCATCGTTCTGACCAAAAACGAGATCGCCGCCAAATGCGGAATCAAAACGGGCGAGGCGCTGTGGCAGGCGCGAAACAAGTGCGACGGGCTGGTGGTCGTCCCGCCGAACTATCCGCTCTATCGGCGCTTTTCGGACATGGTGCGCCAGATTGTTTCCGACTATACCGACAAAATCGAGCCGTTCGGTCTGGACGAGTGTTGGCTGGACGTCACAGGCTCCGGATCGCTTTACGGCAGTCCGCTGAAAATTGCGCATACGATCCGTCATCGGGTGAAATTCGAGCTGGGGATCACCGTGAGCATCGGCGTCAGCTTTAACAAGGTGTTCGCCAAGCTCGGCTCGGATTACAAAAAGCCCGACGCAGTCACCGCGATCACAAGAGAAAATTTCCGCCGCATCGCCTGGCCGCTTCCTGCCTCCGACCTGCTGTATGTCGGCAGCGCCACCGCTGAAAAGCTGCGGTCGATGGGCATTTCCACCATCGGCGGCATAGCGGCGGCGGACCCCGCCGTTTTGAAAAAACGGCTCGGCAAGGCGGGAGGCATGCTGCATATGTTCGCCAACGGCGAGGACCGTGACCCCGTGCGGCAAAGCGGCGAGCGCCAAGCAGTCAAATCCATCAGCAACAGCTTTACCGCCCCGCGCGACCTTGTCACCGCCGAAGACGTCCGCATGATGACCTATGTGCTGGCAGACAGCGTGGCCAGGCGTATGCGCGACCATCGGTATCAATGCGGCATCGTCAGCGTCAGCGGGCGGGACAGCGATCTTCGCTCGTTCACACGGCAAAAAAAGCTCGCCCGCCCGACCGATCTCACCGATGAGATCATCCGCGCGGCGCTGGAGCTGTTTTTCGGCGGAACGGAGTGGAAACGAGGGCTGCGGAGCATCGGGGTCGCGGCCTCGGATTTTACGGTAACCGACTCGTCCGTTCAGCTCGGGCTGTTCTGCGACAACGAAAAGCGCGAGGCGCTTCATCGGATAGACGAAACCGTGGACTCGCTCAAGCGCCGATTCGGCAGTCAATGTATTCAGCGGGCGGCGGTTATGAAAGACAAGGGGCTTGCCCGCGTCAACCCGTATGATGATCATACGGTTCATCCCGAGGGATTTTTGAACGGTAAAACAATAAGCACGGAGGGGATTTTGAATGTTCAGAAAAGCATATGTGCAGGTGACTGCGGTTTTTGACGCCGACGGCAGAATCACTCCCGAAGAGATCGTCTGGGAGGACGGCACGATCTATCCGATCGACCGCATAACGGGCGTTTGCCGCGCGGCGTCGCTGAAAGCGGGCGGGGCGGGAATTCGCTATACCTGCCGCATCGGAAATAAGCTGACCTATCTCTTTTTAGAGGACAATCGCTGGTTTGTCGAGGCAAAGGTCGTATAGCGGCTGGCTCTTTTCGGCTTTGCCCGTCGCCGATTAAAGACCCGCCCACGAAAGATTTCTTTTACAGTGCAAAACCGCGCCTGAGGCAATCAAGCACCTCAGGCGCGGTATTTGTTTCATCCTATCCGCTTGCCCGACATTCGTGCCGACAGGCATCATAAACGTGCATAAATGCGCACGCGCCGTCAGCCGTTCCCGCCGAATATGGCGTCATACGCGCATTTCGCCGCCTCCACCGTAGGGGTGCACTGCACGGTCCACAGTCGGCATTGTTTCAACAGCGCGTCCAGCAGTTCAAAGGTTTTGCCGACGGCGGCACCGTTTTCGGTCAGCAATATCTGCGCCATAATTTTACCGACGGCCTCCCGCGTGGGAGTCGGAAAGACTTTATTAATCGCTCCCCGCTCGATAAAGCAAAGGTCGGTCAGCCGACAGCTTTTGTTTGTATTAAAGCCCTCTTTCCCGCACCACGGCGTGCCGAAAGCAAACGGCTCGCCGCCGAAAAAGCGGATGATCGGCTTATCGCCGTTGATAATGCACATATCTTCGCCGCACAACTTCGACCACATATTGGTATGCGTGGTTTTGCCGACGCCGCTCTGCGCCAAAAACGCGATTCCGCGCCCGCCGACCTCAATGACCGACGAGTGAAGCAAAAGCGCGTCGTATGAGGGCAGTTTTTCGCAGATTTTGCGGTAGATCGCGATGCTCTCCAGATACCCGTCGGAAAACGTATATTCCGAGCCTTCGCGCTCTTTTTCGATGTCGTCGTCGGAAACCGCCACCGAAAAATCTGCGGGCAGGCGCTCGCCCTCCCTCGGGTGCGCCGCATATTTCGCGCACTGCTTTTCGGTGAAATCGTATTTATTCTGTATGTCGATTGATAGTCCCGCAATGCTGTAAAAAGACATACTCCACCTCCGTCGGATGAATATTTGACTGAAATCCGTATTCTTTATTTTAACCGAATCCGACACGGACCCTCGGACTAATTTTCCAAATTGCTCTCGCAGAATCGGCACAGGCGGTCCTTTTCCTCTCTCGCTTCGGAAAGCGGTCCGCGAATCAGCTGATTCTGCGAATTTTTCAGCGCGCGGCAATCGGGAAACAGGTGATAAACACTGCCCGAATCGGTCCACCAGCAGATCGTATCGTCATTCACGACGATCGGCTGCTTTTCGGTAGCGGGCGGCGCGGTTTGCGACGGTGCCGCCGTTCGGCGCTCCGCAGTACTCTGCCGCGCGGCGGAAAACGCATCC
This sequence comes from Acutalibacteraceae bacterium, assembly GCA_051881675.1. Taxonomy (GTDB): domain Bacteria; phylum Bacillota; class Clostridia; order Oscillospirales; family Acutalibacteraceae; genus CAKRRH01. Next base: position 6,815 of record JBJEQI010000083.1, on the reverse strand, counting down.
GTCGAGGGAACTCTCGCCGTGCCGCCTTGCACATCCGTATGCGCCTGCGGCATTCCCGCCGTCGGCGCAGGCTCGGGCGCAAATGTTGCATATATATCGGGCTGTGCGCTTTTGCGCGGCAAAAACTGCGCGGTCAGCGCGCCGCCGAAAATAAAAACCGTGATAAACAGCGCGGTCAAAATCAGCTTGGCAATAATTCCGCTTTCCCTCACCCGATCGGCCAAGGTCGGGCGGCGCTCGGCTCTCGGCGCATCGGGCGGCACACAGGACATCATGCCGTCAAAGGTGCTTTTGAACTCATCGAGCATACGAAGCACCTCTTTGCTGTCGGCAAGGCTCAGCTTGGTCAGCCGCTTGATCTCGATCTCATCCTGCACGCCGAGGCGCGCCAGCATCGGCAGCGGAGCCAACAGCGCCAGCGCAAAGGTGTCCGCCTCGCGCTCATTCATTTCGGAAACGGCGGGATTTTCGCCGCAGATCCTCTCCGCGCTGCCGTCGGCACCCTCCGACCGTCCGCCGCCCGCACAGCTGAAAAGGAAATCCCCCTCGGGAGCGGCGGGAACATCCGCGCTGTAAACATTATGCAAAACGATATGCCCCAGCTCGTGCGCCACCGCCTTGCGCTCGGAATCCACCGTCAGATCGTCCGACACAAAGATGAAATAATCGTTCTGGCAGTTCACGCTGAAAGACCGATGCCGCCGGCTGTATTCCGTCAACCCGAGCGTTTCCAGCAGTTCGCGGCTGCGACTGTACGGACTGACGGTGATATTTCGGTTTTTGGTGATCTTCTTGACGTTTATGGGAAGTTTATTTATATCAGCGCCGCGCAGCAGCTCGGCGGCTTTTAATTGGATCTCGCTTTTTAACATCTTCATACCCCGTATATGATAAAATTCGACAAAAACAGACATATTTCATCATACACCATTTTTGACAGAGGTCAATAGGTATTGATTATTTTTTATTTATCTTCTGCGTCAAAATCATCAAATGCGTCAAAATCATCAAAATACGTGTTTTGATTCTTAAATTTCTCAAAAACCATATTCAGCTTCTCTTTCGATACCTTCACCGCATGATAGTGACCGCCGTCGCCCATTGCCGCGACAGGAAGAAGCTGAACGCTGCCGTCGTTCACGCAATAATCGGCGCCTCTGCCGTCTTTTTCACGCGGCGAGTCATAATAGGAGTCGATCAGCCGCCGAACGGCGACGCGCGCCTCGTCGGGCAAAAGGCGGTATTTATGAATATATCCCGCTTCTTCTTCGCTGAGATTCAAGCCGCCCGAGGTCTGCCCTACCTCGCCGACAGACTTGCCGTGAAGACGATCCATCGACACATTAAAATAATCCGCGATCTCTTCGAGCGTTTCAAAATCAGGCTCCCGCTCGCCGCGTTCATACATACTGATCGTGCTGAATTTCAGCCCCAGCACATCGGCAAGCTGAGTTTGTGTAAGTCCGCTGCACTTGCGCAGATCTCTGAGTATTTCTCCGAATGTCGGCATAATCACCACACCTTTCCCGTTTATTATATACACATTCCGTGCAATTGTCAAGGCAAAATTTCACGAAACGTGAAAAAATGGGTTGACATTCCCCGAAAAAACGGTGTATCATATAGCTATATTTGCACGAAACGTGTAATTTTATGAATCGGAGGCGATCCATATGGATCCTGTGAAAATAGGTCAAAAACTGACTGAGCTGAGAGGCGCTCTGCCGCCCGAAACCGTCGCGGAATCGGTCGGAATCAGCGTCAACGCCCTTTTGATGTACGAGCAGGGGCGGCGGCTCCCGCGCAGTGAGATTCGCATCAAGCTGGCGGAGTATTATCATGAGCCGGTTGAAAGCATTTTTCGTTGCAGCAAAATTGCACATTCCGTGCAAAATTCACCCGCCGACCGCTGAATCGGCGCGCTGTATTTGCCCTTTGAGAACCTCCTCGCCTTCGCAGCGCTCGGAGCGCACCTCCCTCGTCGCCCCTCCGTCCGAGAAGCCGTCATGAAAGGAACCACCATGAAAAAACTCCTGATCAGCAGCGGTTCAACCGCCTTTCTTTTCGCGTCTTTGCTGTATTTGGCGATTTTTATCGCGGAAATGCTCCGCCGCCGACTGCACTCCGGCTTGATTTCCCTGCTGACCGCGGCGGCATTTGCCGTTTTATTCTACTGTCTGCGGCGGTATTCCCGCAAATCGTATTGATTGCCACCCGCGCCGACACAAAATACCCCCGCCTTGAATACGCGCCGCACCGTATGCGGAGCGATATTCCGAGCGGAGGTATATTTTATTTGTGCAAAGCATGGGAGCTGCGCCAAAGCGCGGTATTTTTGCCCTTAGCGCTACTCGATCAGCGTGTGAACCGCCTCGAAGATTTTACGGGCAACATACGGATTATTCATGGTATAAAGATGAATACCGTCCACCCCCTGCGCAATCAGATCCACGATCTGATCGACGGCATAGGCGATACCCGCGTCGCGCATGGCGATCGGGTTGTTTTCATAGCGCTCCATCATCGCGGCAAACTTTTTGGGGACGCTCGCGCCGCACAGCGTCGTCATCCGCTCGATCTGCCGCTTGTTGGTAACGGGCATGATCCCCGCCTGTATCGGCACGCCGATACCCGCCAGCTGACAGCGCTCACGGAACGAATAGAAATATTCATTGTCGAAAAACAGCTGCGTGATCAACTGATCGGCGCCCGCGTCGACCTTGATCTTCAGATGCTGAATATCCTCGACCCTGTTTTTCGCCTCCACGTGTCCCTCCGGGTAGCAGGCGGCGATGATATTGAAGTCGCCGTGGTCCTTAATGTATGCGATCAGATCGGAAGCATACCGAAAATCACCGCTCGGACAGCCGCCGCTCGGAATATCGCCGCGAAGCGCCAGAATATTGTCGATCCCGAGCGTATGAAGCTCCCGCAGCTTTTCGTCCACATCCGCCTTCGTCATGCCGATGCAGGGCAGATGCGCGGCGCTTTCCACGCCGTATGATTTCACGGTGGATGCGATACGGAAGGTTTCGTTGTTATTTTTGCCGCCGCCCGCGCCGTAGGTGACGCTGATAAAATCGGGGCGCAGCTCTTTCAGCTCCTCCAGCGTGCCGTAGATCGTATCAACGGGCGTTGTCGGCTTCGGCGGAAACACCTCATAGGACAAAACGGTTTTCGACTTAAAAAGATCAGCGGTTTTCATTTCTCATCTCTTTAGCCGCCGCCACGAGGTTTGTGAGACTCGCGTCGGTTTCGGCAACTCCTCTTGTTTTAAGACCGCAGTCGGGATTGACCCACAGCTTATCGGCGCTGATTCTTGTCAGCATCTTGCCGAGCGCCGCTTTAATCTCCTCCACCGACGGAACGCGCGGCGAGTGAATATCATATACGCCGGGGCCGACCTCGGTCTTGAAATGATTTTCTTTGAGCGAATCGAGTATCAGCAAATCGGAGCGCGACGCCTCGAAGGTGATCACATCCGCATCCATGTCGTCAATCGCTTTGATGATGTCGGTAAATTCGCTGTAGCACATATGCGTATGAATCTGCGTTTCGGGCTTCACGCCGCTGTGAACCAAGCGGAACGCGGGAATCGCCCAGTCGAGATAATCCGCATACCAGTCGCTCTTTCGCAGCGGAAGCTTCTCGCGCAGCGCCGCCTCGTCGACCTGAATAATGCGGATACCGTTCGCCTCGAGATCGAGAACCTCATCGCGAATAGCCAGCGCGATCTGATAGGTGCTTTCCTTGATCGAGATATCCTCGCGGGGGAACGACCAGTTCAGAATCGTAACAGGGCCCGTCAGCATTCCCTTCATCGGCTTTTTCGTCAGGCTCTGAGCATAAACGGACCACTCCACCGTCATCGGACGGCTTCTCGAAACATCGCCCCAGATGATCGGCGGCTTTACACAGCGCGTGCCGTAGGACTGAACCCACGCCTTTTCGGTGAACAAATAGCCCTCCAGCTGCTCGCCGAAATACTCCACCATATCGTTGCGCTCGTATTCGCCGTGAACGAGCACATCCAGTCCGATCTCCTCCTGCTTTTTGACGCATTCGGCAATCTTTTTGCGGTTAAATTCCACATATTCTTCTTTAGAAATCTCGCCCTTTCTCAGCGCGGTGCGGTTCGCCTTCACGTCGGCGGTCTGCGGGAAGGAGCCGATCGTGGTGGTCGGGAACGCGGGCAGACCGAATTCCTTTTTCTGAATCTGCTCGCGAACATCAAAGGCGGGCAGGCGGACAAAATCCTCCTCGCGGATATTTTTCACTCTTTCCCGCACCGCAGGGTCACAACAATCGGGGCGGCTCTCAAACAGCGCCGCATTTTTAACAAGGCTTTCCCCCGCTTCGGCACAGCCGCTCTCCGACAACTCTTTCAGCTCACGCAGTTCGTCAAGCTTCTCCTCGGCAAACGCAAAATGCGCGGTATATTTCGGCGAAAGCTTCGTCTCGTTTTTGAGCGTATACGGAACATGCAGCAGCGAGCAGGAGGTGGAGATCACCGTTTCGATACCGTCTTTTTTCAGCGAATCCAGCACGGCAAGCGTCTTTTTGTAGTTGTTTTTCCAGATATTCTTGCCGTTCACAACGCCCGCGAAAAGAATTTTATCTTTGGCAAAGCCGTTTTGTGCCACCAGCGCGGCAGTTTCCCTGCCCTCGTTAAAGTCCAGCCCGACGCCGTCGAAATCGAGCGCGAGAATATTCTTGTAGCAATCCCTGACGTCGCCGAAATAGGTCTGCAAAAGGACCCGAACGTCCCCCTTTGCGCCGAGGATGCCGCGGTAAAGCCGCTCAAACAGCGCGATGTCCTGCGCCGTCAGATCGTATACCAAATACGGCTCGTCAAACTGCACCCACTCGGCGCCAAGCGTGCCGAATCTGCCCAGCAGCTCGGAATAGGCGGCGATGACCTCTTCGGCAAAGTCCTCCGCGTTTTTTGAGCCTGTATATCGGAGCAGCTTGAGCAAAGTGAATGCGCCGATGACGACCGGCTTTGTCTGCACGCCGAGCGCCGCCGCCTCTTCAAACTGATCAAACGGCTTTTCCCCTGCAAGGCGGATTTTTGTGCTGTCGTCGATCTCGGGAACCATATAGTGATAGTTGGTGTTGAACCACTTTTTCATGGCAAGCGCCTTGACATCTCCCGCTTCGCCCTGATAGCCTCTCGCCATGGCAAAATAGGTGTCGAGCGGCGACAGCCCCAGCGAGGAATAGCGGCTCGGAACGATGTTCAGCAGCACCGCCGTATCCAGCATATTGTCATAAAAAGAAAAATCGTTCGACGGAATAAAATCCAGCCCCGACTCCTTCTGAGTCAGCCACTGATTCTTTCGGATCTCTTTGGCGACGCTTTGCAGCTCATCCGCCGAAATCTCGTTTCTGAAATACTTTTCGGTCGCAAATTTCAGCTCTCTCAAAGCCCCTACTCTCGGATAACCGATAACGGAAGTACGCATAATTTTATCTCCTGACATGAAAATTTTTTTGGAAAACAAAAACAGACCTGTCTGTTCCTGCTGACAGCAGTATAGCACAGACGGCCTGTTATGTGTTAATACTTGTTTTTGATGTTCAGTCATAGATAAAAGCTATGACATATATTCCGCGATATAATTGTTAAGATGCTCCAGATACCGCGCGCTGACGGCGGCGAGCGAACGGTCTTTGGGCGAAATGTAGCCCACCTCCATGATCTCATCGCTTTTCAGCGGAACCGAAACGATGTCCGTTCCGTTCAGATCGCTGCTGAGAATGCCCGACGAGATCGTGTAACCGCCCAGCCCGATCAGCAGATTGAACAGCGTGGCACGGTCGGTCACGACAATGCTCCGCGGGCTTTCCTCCGTGCTGTGCAGCTCTTCGGAATAGTAAAAGGAATTGTTGATTCCCTGCTCATAGGTCAGCCGCGGAAAGCCTTTTAGCTCTTCGAGCGTAACGCTTTTTCGTTTCGCCAGCGGATTGCCTCGGCTGACAAAAACGTGCGGCTTTGCCGTAAACAGCGGCGTAAAATTCAGATCGGCGCTTTGCAGAATACGCAAAATGACCTCGCGGTTAAAATGGCTGAGAAACAGTATCCCCAGCTCGCTTCGCAGGGTCCGCACATCCTCAATAATATCGTGCGTGCGCGATTCGCGGAGGGTAAATTCATATTTATCCCTGCCGTATTCCCTCACCAGCGCGACAAAAGCGTTGACCACAAAGGCATAATGCTGCGACGAAACCGCAAAGACCCGCCGCACCGGCTCCTTTTCCTTATACTGCCGCTCCAAAAGCTCCGCCTGCTCGACGACCTGCCGCGCATAGGATAAAAATTTCATCCCATCCTCCGACAGAAAAACGCCCCTGTTGTTTCGGCGGAATATCGTGATCCCCATTTCCTTTTCCAGCTCAAAAACCGCCTTGGAAAGGCTCGGCTGAGCCACCAGAAGCCTCCCCGCGGCAGAAGTGATAGAGCCGCACTCCGCTATTGCGATCACATATTTCAGCTGTTGCAGAGTCATAGCGCACCCGCTCCTTTGTCATAGCTTAAAGCTGATTATTTTATTACAGTATAACTTAAAGCTATGATAAAATCAACCGTTTTGCCGCATTTTATCGGCGGTGGGGGGGAATATTTGCTGGGATTTTATAAGCGCTTAGGAGTGTTTGCGATGGGCAGGTTCGGGCACTGTTGTTGCAATGAAATATTGTTGCGCAATATGAAATAATCCTAACGGATTATGAAATTTTGTGCTACGCACAAAGTGAAATAAAATAAATCCATCCGCTTAAATGAATGATAAATATTGAATAATGAAAAATGAATA
>JBJEQI010000082.1:0-12886 GCA_051881675.1 Acutalibacteraceae bacterium | reverse complement strand
ATACGGGCGAGCTGTCCGAAATCGGACTTGGCATCGCCTCCCTCGCGCCGTATGCCGACAATGCGGAAGCGGCGGAGCTGCTCTCGCAAATCAATATTACCCGCGTCCGACTGATTCATATGTCGAAAATGGAAGCAATGGCAGAATAACCCTCACGGCAAATCCGCTCGTGAGGGTTGACTTTTTACATAAAACAAGGTATCATATATATTGTAACTATTATGTAACCATTTTGCCTGTGCGTCTTTTAGGGCGGCAGGCTTTGCGAAAGGCTCTGTTCTATGGGTGCGATTCATCTGGATCCGCGGCTGAGTGCGGCGGCAAACTATGTCACGCGCGGTGGAGTCGCCGCCGACATCGGCACCGATCACGCCTATCTTCCCTGCTTTCTCGTAAAAAACGGAATCTCCCGCCGCGCGTTTGCCTGCGATATTGCCAAAGGCCCGCTTTCCAAAGCGCGCCAGACGGTTTTGCAAAGCGACTTATCCGACAAGGTGGAGCTTATTTTGTGCGACGGGCTTTGCGGGCTGGCAGACAAAAGCGAGGAAATCACCGATATTATCATCGCGGGAATGGGCGGCGAAATGATCTGCAAAATTCTCGGCGATTCCGACTTTGCAAAAAATAGTCGGTTTAACTTCATCTTCCAACCGATGACAAAGGAGCATATCCTGCGCCGATTCCTTTGCGAAAACGGCTGGCGCATCGTGGACGAAACCGCCTGCGTCGCGGCGCGCAAGCACTATACGGTCATGAACGTCCGTTATGTCGGCGGGCGCCTGCCCTGCAAGGGCGCTTATCTCTACGCGGGAGAGCTGCTGAACAAAAACGACAGCGCGGCGCGCGGGTATAAGCAAATGATCGCCGATCGGCTGAAAAAGGCGGGAGAGGGCAAGCTGAACTCCCCCGAAACCGCAGACGAAGCGCGCCGTCTTTTGGAATGTGCCGCCAAACTCGTGCGGTAAATCCGCCGACCCGCCGCATATCATCTATTTTACATAAACGAGGCGATACGCATGACAGTTTCAGAAGTATATGACTTTATCAACAGCTTTGCGCCGTTTGATTCGCAGCTCGGCTTCGATAACGCGGGCGTTATGATCGGCTCCATGGATACCGCCGTCAGAGGGATCGGCGTTTGCCTGGATGTGACCGACAGCGCAGTGCAGTTCGCCGTTCAGAATCAGATTGACCTGATCGTCAGCCATCATCCGCTGATCTGGGACAAGCTTGCTCATATTTCAGCAAACAGCACCGTCTACCGCCTGATTCAAAGCGGTATTTCGGTCATCAGCGCGCATACCAATCTCGACGCGGCGAGCGGCGGCGTTTGCGAGGCGCTGTGTGAGGCGCTGGGCGTCGGTGAGCTTGAAAAGGTATTTCTGCCCGAGTTCCCCGATACGCCGATCGCGCGTGTCGGCACACTGCAAAAAAGCGTTGCCGCCGATGCGTTTGCCGCGGATTTGAAATCGCGGCTCGGCGCTCCCGATATCCGCTATGTTGCCGAGCGGGATGTGTATAAAATCGGCGTATTCAACGGCGCGGGGAGCGATCTTATCCCGATCGCGGCGGCAAGGGAGTGCGACAGCGTCGTCACCTCCGACATCAAGCATCACGAATGGCTGCGCGCCAAAGCGCTCGGCATGAATCTGTTCGACGCGGGGCATTTCAGCACCGAGCGGGTCATTGTCCCTCGGCTGACCGAGAAACTGAACAGCCGCTTCGGCGACATCGCGCAGGCTATCCCCGAATCCGCGCCCTACCTCGCCGTATAACCGAAAATAACCGGTCGTCCGCCGCATGTGCGGCGGGCTGACTTTACCGATTTTGCCCATGAAAGGGGATGAGCCTGTTGGCACTCGACGGCGCAACGTTGCGCATACTGAAACATGAGCTGGAAAGCGCTCTCGGCGCGCGCATCGAAAAGATCACCATGCCGTATAAAGATCGGCTGATTCTCAGCCTGTCGGCAAAGGGCTTCTCCAAAAAGCTGCTGATTTCCTGCAGCCCCTCCTCGCCGCGCATCAATTTCACCGAGGAAAAGTCCGAAAACCCGCCCGTCCCCCCGATGATCTGTATGCTGCTGCGCAAGCGACTGACCTCGGCAAAGCTGCGGGATGTCCGCCAAGCGGGAATCGACCGCGTGCTGATGCTGGATTTTGACAGCAAAAACGAGCTCGCCGACGACATTACGCTCACCCTCATCATCGAGATCATGGGCAGGCAGTCGAATATTCTTCTCGTGCAGGAGGGCAAAATTATCGAGTGTGTCCGCCGCGTGGATCCCGAGCAGGGCAAGCGGTTCCTGCTCCCTGGCGCCGCCTATGTGCTGCCCCCCGCGCAGGACAGAATCAATATCATCGACGGCGACTTTGACGCCGCTCTCGACCGCCTGATCGGGCGGCTGAAAGCGACCGCCCTCCCGCTAGACCGCGCGCTGGGCTCCTTGCTCGACGGCATTTCGCCGATCATCTCGCGCGAAGTCGCGCACCTGACCCTTGCCGACCCGCAAAAGCCCGCCGATACGCTGAACGCATATGAATACGTAAAGCTTCGCACCGTTTTGCAGTCGGTCAGGGACGCTGTAACGCAGGGCGCCGAGCCGCGCATTATCTATGACGGGAACGGCGTTCCGAAGGATTTCACCTTTATCCCGATCACGCAATACGGCTCGCGCTACACCTCGAAGGTCTGCACCGACGTCAGCGCCGCGATCGACGCGTTCTACTCCGAGCGCGATCAGGCGGAGCTGCTGCGCCGCCGATCGGCGGATATGCTGAAGCTGCTGGAAAACCTATCGGGCAGAATCGAGCGCAAAATACATAACCGAAAGCGCGAGCTTGAGGCAACAAAAGAGCGCGAAAAATTCCGCATTTACGGCGAGCTTGTCAAAGCGAACATCCACTCGATCCGAACGGGGGACAGCTATGCCGACTGCGTGAATTATTATGATGAGGAGTGCAAAAACATCCGCATTCCGCTCAATGCCGCCCTTTCTCCGCAAAAAAATGCCGCCGAATATTTCAACGAATACCGCAAGCTCTCCACCGCCGCGGGAATGCTCGACCGTTTGATCGCCGCCGCCGAGGAGGAGCAGAAATATATTGAATCGGTGTTTGACGCGCTTTGCCGCGCGAATACCGCCGCCGAGATCGCGCTGATCCGCGAGGAGCTGGTCGACGCGGGATACGTCAAGCCGCCGAAAGGCAAGCGGATGAAGCTGCAAAAATGTCCGCCCGACCGCTATCTCTCGAGCGACGGCTTTGAGATCTTGGTCGGCAAAAACAACCGCCAGAACGACGAGCTGACCCTGAAAATTGCCGAAAAATCCGATATCTGGCTGCATACCAAAGACATCCCCGGCTCTCACGTCATCATACGCAAAGAGGGGCGCGACATCCCCGAGCGAACTTATATAGAAGCGGCTCACCTCGCCGCAAAACACTCTAAAGCCGCATCCAGCCGCGCCGTCCCCGTTGACTACACGTCTGCCAAATATGTGAAAAAGCCGTCCGGCGCCAAGCCCGGAATGGTCATTTATTCCACCAACAAAACCATTTTTGCCGATCCCTCGAACAGCGAGGCCTTCCGCGGGATTCGCAAAGTCGACTAATCCGAAACATTCACAAAAAGGAGCGATGCCCTTTGAAGCTTCCGAGCGACCCGCTTATGCTGCTCTCGGTCATCAATATGAAACTGAGGGATTTTTACAGCGATCTGGACGAGCTTTGCAGCAGCGAGTGCGTGTCTAAACTTGAGCTTTGCGACACACTTGCCGCCGCGGGCTATGAGTATAACGAAGAGCGCCGCGCGTTTTTGCCCAAAAAACGGTGAACGACGCACCCAATCACAACACGGAGGTAAACGATCATGAATTTCAGTAAACGCACTGCGGCTAAGGTCGCCGCGGTCATCCTCAGTCTTATCACTGTTTTGACCCTGCTGCCGATGAGCGCCGCCGCGCAGGGCGCGACCGACATCAGCGCCAACGGCGTTGAGCTGATCAAGCTGTTTGAAGGCTTTGCCAAAAAGGCTTTTTGGGATTATCAGCAATGGTCGATCGGCTACGGCAACTACTGCGGAAGCGACCCGAAGGCTCCCGATAAAACGGTCACTCTTTCCGACGGAACGGTGATCGACACATCGGGCGAGATCACCGAAGCCGAGGGAACGGCGCTGATCAAGGATAAAATTAAGATCTATGTCGGTTATGTCAACGATTTTGCCAAAAAGCATAACCGCACTTTCACCCAGAATCAGTTTGACGCGCTGGTCAGCTTTACCTATAATATGGGGCGCGGCTGGATGGACAACGACAACTATAACATCACCCAATTCATGTCGGGCAAAAAGTCGTATCAGACCCAAGAGGGAATCAATGAGCTGTCTGAAACGTTTACCGATTGGTGCCACGCAGGCGGCGAGGTCTTAGCCGGGCTGTATAACCGCCGCCAGACCGAGCTTTCGCTCTTTTTGACCCCCGATAATCAAAAGTATGAGATCTGGCAGACCACCTCGACGATGAATCACCGCAGTGAACCCACCCTTTCGAGCAAAACGATCTACGGCACCGTCGCCGTCTCTACCTATCTGGTCATCACCAAGGGGCAGACTGCCGACAGTCACCGCTTCGCGCAAACGCGGTATTATAACGGTAACACCAGCAACGTCGGCTGGGTCGCGATTCGAGAATACGATGAGAACGGCAAAAGACTGCGCGACTTCGCCAATTATAAATCTCAGTTCGGCTCGCTCGGCAAGCCCACGCAGCCGACCACCAAGCCGACCACTCAGCCTACTACTCAACCGACTACCAAACCCACGACGCAACCGACCACGCAGCCCACCACCAAGCCCACAACACATCCCACCACAACCGAAAGCAATATTGTCTATCCGTTTTTGGAATCCAAAAGCTGCGGCGACGCGGATAACAACGGGCAGGTGGATATTTCGGATGTTACGCTCATCCGCCAGCATCTGGCAGGGCAGCCTGTTTCGATGAATCAGACCAACGCGGACGTCAATCGGGACGGAACCGTTCGGATCGACGATACGCTGATGATCCGCCGCCATCTCGCCGGAGAAACGGTAAGCTTTGAAAAGAAATAAGGAATCCAAAACCGTTTTGCGCAGATAGGAAACATTCTTATTTAATTACAGCAATAATTACTTGACAAATGACAGAAAATATGGTATATTTTTATCAGTAACAGTAATGATTACTATTAAGGAGCGGATGATGGCTGTCAAAAAGAGATATTCGCAGAAGCGGGAAGCCGTCTTCGACGATCTTGTTCGCCGATACGATCACCCCAGCGCGGCTATGGTCTATGAGTCGATTCGCAAGCGTTATCCCGAAGTCAGTCTCGGTACTGTCTACCGCAATCTGAACGATCTTGCCGAATCGGGCAGGATTCGGCGGCTTGTAGCAGACGGCAGAGAGCGGTTCGACGGCAATACGGCGGCGCATTACCATTTTTGCTGTACCGAATGCGGGCAGATCTTCGATGTATTCGACAGCTCGGTCGTCGAGCCGGCTCGCCGCATCAGCGCTCTCATCCACTGCGAGATCAGTGATATTCAGATTGTTGCTAAAGGCAAGTGCAGTAACTGCCTTAAAAATAACGGCAAAATAGTATAATCGGAGGTATTTGAAATGAAAAAGTTTGTTTGTTCGGTATGTGGCTATGTTTACGAGGGCGATGCGGCTCCCGCCGTCTGCCCCCAGTGCAAGGCTCCCGCTGATAAGTTCAACGAGGTAGCGCAAGAGGAGCTGACATGGGTTGCGGAGCATGAAGTCGGCGTTGCCAAGGACCTTGATGCTGAAGTTGTCGAGGGTCTTCGCCAGAACTTCAACGGCGAGTGCAGCGAGGTCGGTATGTATTTGGCAATGGCTCGCGTCGCGTTCCGCGAGGGCTATCCCGAGGTAGGTCTTTACTACGAGAAGGCCGCTTATGAAGAGGCAGAGCACGCCGCGAAGTTCGCAGAGCTGCTCGGCGAAGTTGTCACCGACAGCACCAAAAAGAACCTCGAAATGCGCGTAATGGCTGAAAACGGCGCAACCGAGGGCAAGCTCGCCATCGCAAAGCGCGCCAAAGAGCTTGGCTACGACGCTGTGCATGACACCGTTCATGAAATGGCTAAAGACGAAGCACGACATGGCAAGGCATTCAAGGGTCTGCTCGACAGATATTTCAACTGATTTATCCGATACGGCTTATCAAAAACGCTCGGCAACTGCCGAGCGTTTGCCGAGCGTTTTTTGTTGTGCACAAAATGTATTGCGCGCAAAATTCCCCACCGCCCGCGAAAAAAGTATTGTTGCAAAGTTTATCACGCTGTGCTATGATAAAAGTGACATCCGCGAGTGTTCACTTTTAATTTTATGATCGGAGATAGTAAAATGGATAATTTCTATAAAAACGCAGGACGGAAAATTCAACTCGTAGCCAAAGCCATTTTTGTAACATTTTCAATCATTTCCGTTATTTTGGCTATCATATTCTTTAACCAATCGTCAAACACATATACGCTTGAAGGCGTCTATATTCTTTTAGGAATCATATGTTTGATCGGCGGTCCGCTGCTTTCCTGGATCTCCTCGCTGATGGTCTACGGATTCGGCGATCTGGTCATCAACAGCCACCGCATAGCGGATAAGCTCTCTTCGGAAAGTGCACAAGCAGGGCAATCCGCCGCAACCGCCGCCCTCACCGCACCCGAGCCGTCTGCTCCGTCCGCAGTCACCCCTCAAATAGCGCCCGATACGGATGAGCGCGACTTCTTCAGCGCGGCGACATACGGAAAATGTCAGATCTGCGGCGAAGAGCATATTCCCGTTTTGGAATGCAAAGTTCTGTTCGACGAGGATACCCTATACAGGAAAGTCTGCATTAATTGCAAGGAAAAATTCGGCGGCAAAAACTAATGCTCCCCAGCTTGGCAGCGATATTTTTTAATCCAATATACTAAACCAAAAAACACTCCCACCCGCTAAATCTGCGAGTGGGAGTGTTCATTTTATTCGGTTAATTCAGCCGATCCGCATTACCGATCCAGCAGTGCGAGTATCTCGGATTTCGGTATGGCGCCGACCTCGCGCGCCGTTTCCCCGCCGTTTTTCACCACGATCAGCGTCGGAATGCTCATCACGCCGAACTTCACGGCGAGTTCGCCCTCGTCGTCGACATTGACCTTGCAGACCTTGATGTCCTCCCGCTCGTCGGCAATCTCATCCACGATCGGCGACACCATTTTGCACGGACCGCACCAGTCGGCGTAAAAGTCGATCAAAACAGGCAGCTTTGAATCGGTAACCTCCGCGGCAAAATTGTCCGCCGTCAGCTTAATAACACTCATCTTCATGACTCCTTTTCATACTATCAATCGGAAAGATATTCCGATTGAATTATACCGCGATTTTCGGATCCCGTCAACCGCTTTGCCCGACTTTTTTCGGCAATTGACTGCCACGACGTTCAGCGCCCCCGCCGACTGCCCCACACAAACCCGCGTGAAAAATCAGTCTATCTTCCAGATATCGCGGGCATACTCGGCAATCGTGCGGTCGGACGAGAACTTACCCGCCGAGCACATATTCAGCCACTGCTTTTTCGCAAAGGCATAGCGGTCGCGGTAATCGCGGTTGACCGCCAGCTTAGCGGCAAGAAAATCCTCAAAATCAAGCAGCAGATAATAATGATCGGGCTTGTGCCAGGAGGCGCCGTCCAGTATCGCAGAATACAGCTCGCGGAACATTCCCGTACCGCCGTCGCTGAGCGTGCCGTCCACCAGTGCGTCCAGACACCGCCGAACCTTTCGGTCGCGCGCATAAATATCACGCGGGCAATAGCTGTCCCGAATCCTCTCGATGTCCTCCACCCGCGCGCCGAAGATATAGTTGTTCTCCTCGCCCGCCTCGGCGACGATCTCGATGTTTGCGCCGTCATAGGTGCCGAGCGTAACCGCGCCGTTGAGCATCAGCTTCATGTTGCCCGTTCCCGAAGCCTCGGTTCCCGCAGTGGAAATCTGCTCGGAAACATCCGCCGCGGCGACGATTTTTTCGGCATACGAAACATTATAATCCGAAACAAAGATGATTTTGATCAGGCGGCGAACCTTCTCGTCCTGCTCGATCAGCGCCGCCACCTCGTTGATCAGCTTGATAATGCCTTTCGCGCGGAAGTATCCGGGCGCAGACTTGGCGCCGAAAATGAAGGTGGTGGGGACAAAATCGGTGATCGCGCCCTCTTTTATCTCAAAATACAGCTCCAAAATACACAAAATATTCAGCAGCTGGCGCTTATATTCATGCAGCCGCTTGATCTGCACATCTACGATCGTCGATATATCAAAAGTCTGCCCGTCGTGCCGCGCGATATAGTCACAAAGGCGCTGTTTGTTGTCCTGCTTGACGGCGATAAACCGATCGAGCACCTGCCGATCATCGGCATAGCGGCGAAGCTCGCGCAGCCGATCGAGATCGGTCATCCAGCCATCTGAGCCGAGCAACTCGGTAATCAGCTGTGACAACCCGCGGTTGCACAGCGCCAGCCAGCGGCGCTGGGTGATGCCGTTGGTCTTGTTTTGGAATTTGTCGGGATACAGCGCATACCACGCCTTCAGAACATCCGACCGCAGAATCTCGGTATGAATCGCGGCGACGCCGTTGATATACGACGAACACCAGCACGCGAGATACGCCATATGCACGGTTTTGCCCTGAACGATCGCAAGATCCTTCAGCTGCTCCTCCCCGACCCCGCGAAGCGCCAGCTCGCGGCGAAATGCGCGGTCGATCTTTTTAATGATCTTCACGATTTCGGGAGAAACCTTGCCGATCGTCGCCGTATCCCACTTTTCCAGCGCTTCCTGCATGATGGTGTGGTTGGTATAGTTAAACACCCGCTTTGCAATATCCAGCGCGTCGTCAAACCCGACCCCCTCTGCGCCGAGCAGACGAATCAGCTCAGGGATCGAGATAACGGGGTGCGTGTCGTTCAGCTGAATCGTCACAAAATCGGGAAGTTTCCGATAATCCGCGCCGTGATCAGCTTTGAATCGGCGCAGCATATCTTTAAGCGACGCACTCGAGAAGAAATACTGCTGTTTGAGCCTGAGCAGCCTGCCCGCAGGGGTGGAATCATTCGGATACAGCACCCGCGAAATATCCTCCGCACGATTTTTCTCCCGCACCGATTTATCGTATTTCTGATCGTTAAACGCATCAAAATCAAAGCGGCGGACAGGCTCCGCCTGCCACAAACGAAGCGTGGAAATGTGTTTGCCGCCGCAGCCGATAATCGGCATATCATACGGCACCGCCAAAACATCGCCGTCGGCAAAATGAACCGTCTGAATATCCTCATCGACCCGAATCGACCACGGGTCGCCGAAGCGCGACCAGTCGTCGGCGCTCTCTCGCTGAAAACCGTCCTCAAAAGACTGGCGGAACAGCCCGAACCGATAGCGTA
Source organism: Acutalibacteraceae bacterium (assembly GCA_051881675.1). Lineage (GTDB taxonomy): Bacteria > Bacillota > Clostridia > Oscillospirales > Acutalibacteraceae > CAKRRH01. The sequence goes on along the minus strand of JBJEQI010000082.1, from coordinate 3,410 downwards.
TACCGTAGCCGTCGAGCGGCAGCGACAGCGTGGCGGCACTGTCGAGGAAACACGCCGCCAGTCTGCCGAGTCCGCCGTTTCCGAGCGCCGCGTCCTCGATCTCCTCCATGCGGGAAATATCGGTGCCGCATTCTTTTAAGATCTCGCCGACCTCGTCATAGATTCCCGCGCAGAGCATATTGTTATAAATCGCCCTGCCGACAAGGAATTCCGCCGACAGATAATACGCGCGGCGGCGCTGCCCGTGCCGCTTTTGCGAGCGCTCCCACACATCGGCAATATCCGCCATGATCGCCTTCGACACCACATTATGCAGCGCGGGCGGCGTAAGTTCCGCCAAACTTTTATGATACTCCGCCTTTGCAAACAGCTCCATGCTCTTTTTCAGGCGGTTCTTGCTGATCGGTCGGCTCTGATTCGTCGTTTTGCTCGGTTCGCTCATTAAATTCACCTTTCCTCTTTCTGTTCAGTCTTCCGTAAACAGTCGTATTTTCCCTCAGCCACGCGGCTGTTTTTGGCGTAATTTGATCGGCTGTAGCGCGCCATTTCCAGTTCTCCCCGACGGTGGACGGCGTGTTCATCCGCGCGGACGACCCGAGTCCGATCAGGTCCTGCATGGTTAAAATACAGGTATCGGCAACACTCATCATCGCCGCGAGCATCATATGCTCGCGCAGGGAGTCCGCCGAATCTGCCTTTAGGTATTTCTTGGCAAAATCCACATCATCGGGCTCCGCCGTGCCGCACCAGCCGAGTACGGTATCGTTATCGTGCGTGCCGGTATAGACCACGCAGTTACTGCTGTAACGGTGCGGCAGATAGTCCGACTCCTCGCGGGAATCAAAGGCAAACTGCATGACCTTCATTCCGGGAAATCCGCTGTCCGCCAGCAGCTTTCTGACGCTGTCGGTGAGAAATCCGAGGTCCTCCGCAATGATCGGCAAAGAGCCGAAAACCTTTCGCATCCGATTCCACAGGCTCATGCCCGGACCCTTGCGCCAGACGCCGTTTTTAGCGGAATCCGCGTCGGCGGGAATACAGTAATAAGAATCAAATCCCCTGAAATGGTCGATGCGTATGACATCGTAAATTTCCAGACTCGCGCGCAGCCGCTCGGTCCACCACCGATATCTCGTGCGCTTCATATAGCTCCAGTTATAAACGGGATTGCCCCAAAGCTGTCCGTCCTCGGAAAAAGCGTCGGGCGGGCATCCTGCCACCTCGGTCGGCATCAGGTTGTCATCCAGCGCAAACTGCCGCGGATCCGCCCAAACGTCGGCGCTGTCGGCGGCAACATAGATCGGAAGATCGCCGATGATCCGAATACCCTTGTCATTCGCATATTTCTTCAGCGCAAACCACTGACTGAAGAAAAGATATTGCAGCATTTTATAATACTGCACGTTGTGCGAACACTTCACCCGCCACATATCGCAGACGCCCGGCGCGCGGGTTCGGATATCGTCCTCCCACTTTTGGTATTCCTGCCCGCCGTGCTCGTCCTTGACCGCCATAAACAGCGCGTAATCCTCCAGCCAAAAGCTGTTTTTCTCGCAAAAGTCGCGATAATCGTCGGGCGGCGAGTCAAAGAACCGCTTCATCGCCCGCCGCAGCACCTCATGGCGGCGAAGATACAGCAGTCCGTAGTCAATGCTCGTTTCATCCTGCCCCCAGTCGACGCCGTCGACGTCGGCGCGATCAAGCCAGCCTTTTTCGCACAAAAGGTCAAGGTCTATGAAATACGGATTCCCCGCAAAGGTGGAAAAACTCTGATAAGGCGAGTCGCCGTAGCTTGTGGGGCAAATGGGCAGTATCTGCCAGTAGGTCTGCCCCGCGCTTTGCAGAAAATCGACAAACTCAAACGCACTCCTGCCCAGCGTGCCGATTCCCGTTCTCCCCGGCAGGGAAGACAGCGGCATCAAAACGCCGCAGGCTCTCGTTTTCATGCCCGCCGCCGATTTGCCGCCTCTTTTGCTGTTCATCCAACCATCTCCCGTCTGCGCGATCAGTCACAGATCAAGCGCTGCGTGTCAATATCAAACAAATGCGCCTTGTCCATATCGAGGTAAAGCTCGGCGTCCATACCGCTCTTGATCTTCTCACTTGAGGGCACCTTGGCAATGATACGAACGCCCGCGATACTGCTGTAAACGTAGATCTCCGAGCCCATCATTTCAGCCAGCTCGGCGTGAATATTCACCGCATTGGAGCCGTCTTCCAGCTTCCAGCGGGGCGTTACATGAAAGTCCTCGGGGCGCACGCCGAAGATCACGCTTTTTCCCACATAGCCGCTAAGCGCCGCGATTTTTTGCATACGCGCGGGCAGGGGCATGGTGTAGCGATCAAAATTCACAAAATACTGACCGTTTGCCGCGCTGACCGTCGCCTCGATGAAATTCATCTGCGGTGTTCCGATAAAGCCGGCGACAAACATATTGCAGGGATGATCATACAGATTTTCGGGGGTATCGACCTGATTGATCACGCCGTCTTTCATGACCACAATACGGTCCGCCATCGTCATCGCCTCGGTCTGATCGTGCGTGACGTATACAAACGTGGTTTGCAGATTCTGATGCAGCCGCGCGATCTGCGAGCGCATCTCGGTGCGCAGCTTCGCATCCAGATTCGACAGCGGCTCATCCAGCAAAAACACCTGCGGCGAGCGCACCATCGCGCGCCCCAGCGCCACTCGCTGGCGCTGACCGCCCGAAAGCGCTTTCGGCTTGCGGTTGAGATACTGCTCAATATCAAGTATCTTCGCCGCCTCGCGAACCTTGCGGTCGATCTCGTCCTTCGGCACGTGTTTCAGCGTCAGCGCAAACGCCATATTTTTATAAACGGTCATGTGGGGATACAGCGCATAGCTCTGGAACACCATCGCGATGTCGCGGTCCTTCGGCGCGACATTGTTGACCAGCCGATCGCCGATATACAGCTCGCCCGAGGTGATCTCCTCCAGCCCCGCGATCATGCGCAGGGTAGTCGATTTTCCGCAGCCCGACGGGCCGACGAGTATAATAAACTCCTTATCTTTGATCTCAAGATTCAGGTCGGGAACGACAGTAACGCCGTTATCATATGTTTTCACTACATTTTTTAAAGTAATAGACGCCATTTCGAGTCAATCCTTTCATAAAAGACGTCATCGGATACTCAAAACGCTCTCTCCTGCAAAAAATTCAAAGGGTATCACACGGTGAACGGAACTGCCGCCGTTTTCGATGCAGGCAAGCAGCGCGGCAAGTCCGTCGCTTGCAAGAGTATCCTTAGACTGTTTTATTGTTGTCAGTCTGGGTGAATAATATTCCGTGATAGGCAATCCGTCAAATCCGATAATTGAAATATCTGCGGGAACTTTTAAGCCCATGTCAAAAAAACTGCGGCAGGCGCCGATCGCCATGGCGTCC
>JBJEQI010000081.1:0-2976 GCA_051881675.1 Acutalibacteraceae bacterium | reverse complement strand
TATCGTTCTGCTCGTCATACTCTGCGCGGGCGCGCTGGCGTTCGTGGTCATCTATAATCTGACCAACATCAACATCACCGAGCGCCGCCGCGAGATCGCGACCATCAAGGTCCTCGGCTTTTATCCCGGTGAAACGGCGATGTATGTGTTCGGTGAAAACTTCGTGCTGACGGCGCTCGGCGCGCTGCTCGGCATCCCGCTCGGGAGACTGCTGCACCTGTTTGTCATGTCGAAAATTAACATCGACATGGTCTCGTTCGATGTAAAGGTTACGGCGCTGAGTGTGGTGTTTTCCGTTGTGCTCACCTTTGTTTTCTCGGTGGCGGTCGACTTTTTGATGTACTTCAAACTGCAAAAAATTGATATGGCGCAGTCATTAAAGTCGGTAGAATGAGAAAAAATCCGCATTACGGCGTAAATATTGATAAATACTACTTGATATTTTCGCCGTAATGTGGTAATATAATATCCTAAATGGTATAAATATGAGTAAAGCATATAAATCCGTACTTTTAAGTATGCGGATGTGCGGGTCCTGTGCGACGGACCGCCGTGAACCATGTCAGGCGGGGAACCGAGCAGCATTAAGCGGTAGTGTTCGTGCGCCGCAGTAAACCTGCTTGTCCGCAGACTTAAGAGTACGGATTTTCGGATATTCAAGTTAAAGGAGTCGTGTCGGATGCACAGAGCGTTATACCGAAAATACCGCCCCGCCGATTTTATGAGCGTGTGCGGCCAGGAGCATATTTCCCAAACGCTGAAAAACCAGATCGCCGCGGGGAAGCCGTCGCATGCGTATCTGTTTACAGGCTCCCGCGGAACGGGCAAGACCTCGACTGCCAAAATACTTGCCAAGGCGGTCAATTGCCTTGACCCGCACGACGGCGAGCCGTGCGGCGAGTGCGAGATCTGCCGCGGCATCGACAACGGCACGGTGCTGGATGTTTCGGAAATAGACGCGGCTTCCAACAACGGCGTTGACAATATCCGCGACTTGCGCGAGAAGATCGCTTATGCGCCCGCCGCGGCAAAATATAAGGTCTATATCATCGACGAGGTGCATATGCTGTCGGACGGCGCGTTCAACGCCCTGCTGAAAACGCTGGAGGAGCCGCCCGCTCACGCGATCTTTATTCTCGCCACCACCGAGGTTCACAAAATCCCTGCAACGATTCTGTCGCGCTGTCAGCGTTACGATTTTTCGCGTATTCCCGCGGGCGTGATCGCCGCGCGGCTGCGCTATATCTGCGATCAGGAGGGCTTTTCGGCGGAGGACAGCGCGCTTTCGCTGATTGCTAAGCTCGCCGACGGCGGCATGAGGGACGCGGTGTCGATGCTCGACCTTTGCGCGGGCATTTCGGGCAGTGTGACCGAAGAGGGAGTCGCCAAAGCAGTCGGACTGATCGACAAGCGCTATGTTTTTGATATTGCGGCGATGATCGAGCAGCACGACGCGGCGGCATTGCTCGGTGAGATCGACCGACTGTATAACGCTTCCTGCGATATGGAGCGGCTGTGCGCGGAGCTGATCTCGCATTATCGCGATCTGATGGTCGCCAAGACTACAAAGGATTTCCGCGAGCTGATCACAGCGACCGCCGAGGAGCTGGAGGAGATCGATCGGCAGTCGAGGTCGATCTCGTTTGAAAATATGCTGTATGCGGTGTCTGCGCTGTCCGACTGTGTGAAAACGATGAAAAGCGGCGGGAATAAGCGCATCGCGGTGGAAACATCGCTGATCAAGCTTTGCACCCCCGCGTTGGATACTGCTCCCGCGGCGCTTTCCGCGCGGATAGCGGCGATAGAAGCGGCGCTGAAAGGCGGAAATCTGCCGATTCAGCCGACAGGCGACACCCCTGCCAAAACGGCGGCGGAACCCGCCTCAAAAGAGCCGCAGGGCGCGACAGTCGAGCGCCCCGAGTGCCACGAGCCTGATTCGGAGAAATCGGCGGACGGCGGCGATAACAGCGGGGAGGAGATACGCCCGTTTACCTACTGGGCGGAGGTCATGGAGATTCTTCGCGCGTCGGAGCCGATGCTTCATGCGGTCATGGGCGGCTCGCGTGCTTTCCTGCGGGGCGACTTTGTGCTGATTGACGCGCCGAATTCCCAGTTTCGCTCGCTGATCAACGGCAACCGCCGTTTGTATGAGGCGATTCGCAGCGCGGTCCTCTCAGCCAGCGGTATGCGGTGCAAAATCGGGCCGTTTAAGCGTCAAGCGGCAGCTGTTGCCGACGCCCCGAGCGAGGACCCGCTGGAAAAATTTACGGAAAATAACAGCGATTTAGTCGAGCTCGAGTGAGTCGGCGTATCGCTTCAAGACGTTTTATCAGAGGTTATAGGCTCATGAAGAAAAAAACAGTATTTACCATCCTGCCGGCGGCGGTTTTTTCGGCGGTTTTGCTGGTGATTTTTGCGTGTGCGGCGTATTTTTACAGCACCGCGCTGATGATCGCCGAGCTGATCGCGGCGGGCGTTGCGGTTGTTGTCACCTTTATTTGCTTTGCGCTGGTCAAGCTGAATGTTTCGGCATATTTTTCCTCTGCCGCGCGCACGGTTCAGGGCACCGGCTCGGGAACGCTTGCGGGATTTATCCTGCCGATCATGGTCACCAACGCCGCGGGCGAGATCACCTGGTATAATGAAAATTTCCGCTCCTCGCTTCTGCTCGGCAACGATATATTCGCCGAGCCGTCGTCGATGTTTTTCAACGACAACGATATAGCGCGGCTGCAAGAGAGCGGCAAGACCGAGATCGGCTATAACGATCGGAAATATAAGGTTTTTGCCTATCATTTCGATGAGGACAAGAACAGCCAGCATATGTACTTTTTTATCGACAATACCGACAATTACCGCGTTGCGCAGATGTATCGCAAAAGCCGCCCGTGCGTGATGTTTATCCATGTCGACGGGCTGGATATTATGTTGAAAAACGCACTTGAAAGCCAAAAAACCGAGATCAAGGGAGAAATC
>JBJEQI010000080.1:0-2978 GCA_051881675.1 Acutalibacteraceae bacterium | reverse complement strand
ATGCGGAATAGCTCGGGACGGTGCCCTTATACCAGAAGCTGAACTCATAGTTGGTATTTGCCTCCAAGGTGATTGCCTGCGAAAGCTTCTGATACTCGCCCGAGCCGACGGCGATCGAAGAATTACCCTCGTAATGCTGGGTGCTGTCGATCCAGAAACAGTCGGAGGAACCGATGAACGGCTTGATGACATCCTCGCAAGCGCCGTTGACAACGTAGGAATCCGCATCCGTTTCAAGAATGTAGATATCGTCAATGGTGAAATCGCAACCGGAGGTCGCTTTAATGTTGAAATAAAGCGTCTGATCCTTTTCCACCGTGAAAGCAGCGGATATTCTGGAAACATACTCGCCGGTTTCCTGCGTCTCTTTTGCGCCGACGATATACTCTTTGTCGCCGGGTTCGGTGGAGCCTGCTTTTGTAGCAACCGACCACATACCCCAGTTCGGTTTGCCCTTATAAGCCAGCGTGGCAACATACTTTTTGCCTGCCTTAGCTTCAAAGGACTGCCAAATGCAGGGATATTGCGTCGAACCGGATACATGCAGTGCACCGGAGCCGATGAGTGCGTCGGAAGAAGCAGAGAACACATTCTGCCCGCTGACCGTCCAGCCCGAAGTTCCGTTTTCAAAGCCGCCGTTTTTCAGGATCGGTTCATAACCCGAATCCGCAATCTCATAGATTGCGGCGCTGTCCATGAAAATATCGGTATTGTCCGAATCGGAGGGCTTGAAATTGAAATATATCGGCGTATCCGCATCAAACGAGAACGCATTGGTATAGAATGTTGTCCATTCTCCGATAACCGTATCGAAGGTCTTGCCGTCGATAAAACCGTCACCGCCGTCGGTGTTTTTGGGAGTAGTGGAAACAGAGAACTTGCCCCACGACATTTTGCCCTTGACGGTGATAGAGGCAACATATTTTTTGCCTGCCTGAGCGGTAACCGGCTTGGAAACCAGCGCGTGCCACCACTTATTTACCGCAAAATGAACGGATTTTGTGCCGTCGTTTGCATCGTTTGCGACGGTCATGGTATCGGTGTTGTCACGGTCCCAGTCGGTGAATTCGTTTTCAAAATCACCGTTAGGGAGAATGTTCTTGGACGGATCGAGCTTCAGCTCGACGCTGTCGACCGAAAGCGCGCCCGATTCACCGAGCAGAACCGCCAGCCGAATCTTTGAAGCATCGCCCGCATTGAACGAGACGGTCGATTCGGTCCAGTTCTCGCTGCTTGCAAATTTAACCGGGGGAACAATAAAGGATTTTTCGGCAACTGCGCCGCCTGCACGGACAACGCCCCACATTGCGTCCGCTCCGCAGCCCTTATACTTAATAGTAGCGGTATAATACATATTCGGGCGGACTTCGACTGCCTGCACAACACCCGAATTCGTACCGTTGACGAGCTTGAGCGACAGTATACCGCTGTCTGCATCAGTCGCGTCAGCTATAGCAGGTGCATTCTCGTTCAGCTGATCCCAGCCGAAAGCGCCGCCCTCAAAAGAGGGGTTGACAACGGGATTGGCAGTTGTTTTCTTAACAACACTCACCGCGTCGATCTCGATGTTCTTACCGCCGAGCGCCGCCATGAACTTTGTATGGGTACCCGAGGTGAAAGTGAACTCGGTATAGGTCCAGTCGGACGCCGCCTTAATCTCCGCCGTAGCGGTCAGCGCACGCGAAGCGGCTGCCGCGGAGGTATCGGAGGTTACACCGAATACATCCTCTGTCTCAAGCTCGGGATTGCGGTACCAGACGCCTACCGTGTAGGTGTTGTTCGGTAAAACGGTAAATTCTCCGGAAAACACCATGCCGCCTGCGGTGCTGTCTGAGGATTTTACAACGTGTGTACCCTGAAAAGCCGAGTCAGACGTAACTCTGCCGTTTCTCCACGAAGTGCCGGACTCAAATCCGCCGTCTTCGAGGATTCCGACAGCCACCGCCGAAGCACCGACCGAGAAAGCGAACATGACAGCGAGCATAGACAAAACGATCACTGCGGCAAGGACAGCCACACTGAGTTTTTTGGACTTCATACTATCATACTCCTTTCTTATCGGGCTTCGACGATCGAAAAGTCGTCGAGATAAATATCTTCATGAACGTCGCTCATAGACATCAGTACGACGCGAACCAATCCGTCCGGCGGAGACGTGAAGTAGACCGTTTTGGACTGCTTCCACTTCCCTGTGCTTTCGCTGTCGCCAAAGGGAAGCCAAGCCAGATTCTTGTTCTTCATGTCGCGAACGGTGATCGAGCCGGCGTTTTCATCGGTATTGCGGCTGATCTGCTTATACCAGAAATTGACGCTATACATCGTATTGGGCTTCAGTTTAAGCCGATAGCCGTTCTGCGCGGAATAGTCGCCTTTAGAGCCGATGCCGTTGACAGGCGAACGGCGCAGACACCACTCGCCCGAGTGAGCCTTTGAGCTGTCGTGAACGAAGTCACCGAAGTTCACCCAGCTGTTGTTTATCCAACCGTCGCTGACCTCCTTATTAGCGTCGCCGTTCCAGCCGCCTTCTTCGAAGCCGCCGGAATAGTTGCCCTTGGAATCAACGAACCTTTCAACAGGAACATAGAGCGAGGTTTCGTTAGAGGGTTCGGAGATGTTCGTCTTGCCGTTATTAAAATAAGAAACGATGCGGTAACGGTAGGTTTTGCCCGCTTCCATGACAGGACCCTCATAGCGGAGCAGGCCGTTGGAGCACTTACACTCATCGGGTTTAAGATTCGTGGCAAAACGCGTCCAGTAACCGTTGTCCTCACTCATCTCAAGATCATAATGGTCAACGTCGCGTCCGCCGATCCAATAGTGGGTCGAGCTTTGGTTATTATAAAGCATAGCGGGCTGATCGACACTTCCCGTGACGCCGCGGTGCTCATTCTTCAGATCAATGATCTTATGCGCCAGCGGCACGACAAACGGCTGCATATCCGCATAAACGTCGGCGCTTGATCCCGAGAAGAAGTCAA
>JBJEQI010000079.1:1384-3018 GCA_051881675.1 Acutalibacteraceae bacterium | reverse complement strand
TCGGCGCGCACGCCGAGCAGTCCGAGCTTTATCAGCGTCATGAATCCGCCGCCCGCACCGAGGATCAGACCGCCGCCCTGCAAAAATTTGCGGATGGCAGACACAGTCATCGGGTCGCTGAGCGCGGCGGCGCAGGCATTGACTGAAAGAAGGCTGTCAACGGAGTCGGGGAGCGCCAGTATTTGCGACTTCAGTATCAGTGAGGACAGCGTTTCACGCGATTCGTCAACGTGCGCAAAGTCAAAGGAATACTCCGAAACGGCGCCGCCCGCCGCCTCGAATCCGCGCTGCATTTCATTTTCGCCGACGGTTGAGGGGAAGATCGGGATGATGACACGCGGTTTTAAGAATTTTTCACCGTTATACGGCTCCGCATGCGATCGGCAAAGCGGCAGTTCGATCATCGGCGCTTTTTTGTTAAAGTTGCGCCGCAGATGTTTGTCGCCCTGCAAGGTATATGCCGCCTGTGCCTCTTTGATCGGAATTTTGACCCCGTCGAAGATAAAGCAGTCGTCCGCAACGGTTTTGCCGATCAGGACGGTATCCATTCCCGAAAAGGCCCCGGGATTTTCGGTTTCAACGATGATTGACGCGGGCTTATCCTCAAACAGTGTGGAATAATCCTTGTTCGTAAATTCAACGCCGATGCCGTTGCCGAAGCTCATTGTGGCAACGGCTGCCGCCGCGCCGCCGGCACGGACGACCGAAGCGGAGATCACCTTGGAGCTTTGTGAAAGGTAATGGAACTGACGGTAGATGACCCTGGCTTTATCAAAGTCGGGCATCCCCGTTTTGGCGACTGTGGGCATCGGAATAAGCAGGATAGCGGAACCCGGCTGCTTAAATTCGGCGGAGATGATCTCGTTTGTTTTGGCGGGCGCCGCAGCGAACGAAACAAAGGAAAAGGCGGACTTGAAGTTGCCCACAGGCTCGATGCTGACCGTGTTGTCGACCACGGGCAGACCCATATTCATCTGCGCTTCAAAGGAGCCGAGCATCGCGCCCAGCGGTTCGCTCCATTTGACGGGCGCGGTCGCGGGATCAAGATAATGCTCGGCGGTCGCGAGCTTGATGTCCAGCGAATTTCCGCCGCAGGCAACGATTTTGGATATGGATTCCATGACGGCGAACGCCGCACCGTGGAAGGGGGAAATGTGCGTGATCCGCGGAACGGAGCCGCAGCTCATGATGGTGACGGTGTTGGTGGATTTTGCGCCCGTCGGCAGCTTGCAGACGCTCGCTCCTTCGGGAGTGGTGCGAAATTTGCCGCCGCGCGGCGCAAGCACAGCGCCGCCGCCCGCCGAAAAGTCGGATTCGTTTTCGTAAAGGCTCTTTTCGTTATAATTATTAACGGTCAGATTTTTTAAGAACGCCTGACCGAGCGACAGCGAGGTGAACTCCTCAGAAAGGGGAGCAAACAGCTTGGAACGCGGGGCGGAAATGACCGCGTCGGTCTTTTTCGGCTCACCCGCATATTTCAGAATGCGGCGGCTGAGGGACGCGAGCATATCGCCCTTATAATAGAAGTGGATCGCGTCGGATTCGTCGGTCACGGCGACATTGTTCGCCGCAAGCCCCGCCTGCCGCGCAAGACCGATCAGGCTTTTGGCATTGGCGCGGTCGCACAGCACGAG
>JBJEQI010000079.1:0-1284 GCA_051881675.1 Acutalibacteraceae bacterium | reverse complement strand
GTTCTTGGTCAGCCGCCCGCCGAGCATGATCACGGTGTCGTTTTGCCCCTGCGCGGGCTTTTGCAGATTGGTTTTCGGCGCCGCCGCGGCTGATGCGGTAAAGCGCACGTTCATCGCCTCGGAATTGGCAACGACGCAGTTTTGCGATACCGATGAAACGCCGCATTCGGACAAAAACTTTTTCTCACTCTCGGCGCGGCGAAGCGACTCAAAGTCGGTCTTCGATTCCTTGATGTTTTCATAGCCGATCAGATCGACGCTCATCGACTGATAGGCGGCGGTTCGGCTCGGGATATGCGCGGCAACGGCGTCGCCCAAATAATCAAACTCGGCGCACTCGGAGCATTTGGACGCTTTCACCGTCATCATCCATTGCTCGTAAACTCCGTCGACGTCGGCGGGAACATTCACCGCGATGCCGCCGTTGCTCAGCCGCTCAATGTCTGCGGCAAGCCCGCGCTGTTTCAGCGAGAGCAGCGCCACGCGGTTGATTCCGTCGGGGGTCAGCGGCACATTTTTATCGTCAAACAGCGAACGCACCGCGGTCTTATACTCATCCAGCGCGATTTTGACAGGCACGTTCAGCGGCGCATCCTTGATCTCGATATTGCGTATCACTGTATCGCGCACGCGGTCGGCGCGGCTGATGCAGGAGTCGATTCCGAGCACCTCAATCCACAGCGGGTCGCGCCCGAGCGCCTTGAAATGATCGCGCACGCGGCAAAGCTCCTCCGAGGTCATTTTGATGCCGTTTTTGCGGTGAAACTGATAGACGTCAATATCGTTCATCTTGATAAAGCCGTCGATATAGGACTTTTTAGCCGTCGGCTGTTTTTGATCGGACTTTTTCTGCGGCTCGGGGATATACTCATATCCATGAGATGCAAGACAGTTTTTGACCGCGTCCATCGTGAGTTCTCCGACGTTTTTGCCGACGCAGACAACGATGCTTTGCCGAATCTTCGGCTCGATCGGCATTTTCAGCGAGGCAAAACAACGGCGAATATCGGCAATATCCTCGCTGTACTGATTTTTCGGCAGCTCCAGCGTGAAATGCTTATAATCCGATGTGACGGGCAGAAAGTCGGCGTAAACATTGTCGGTCACGCTGTCGGAAAGGACCTTGTGGCGGATCGCATCGGCAAATTCGGGACTGAAATTTTCGATCACATATTTATGAAAAAGGCGAAGATCGGTAAAATCCTCCGATTTCACATTCCGTTTGATCAGCCAAAACAGCTTCTCCGCTCGGCTGTCGTATCCTTTTTTGCTTTCAATGAAGAT
>JBJEQI010000078.1:0-3044 GCA_051881675.1 Acutalibacteraceae bacterium | reverse complement strand
ATAATGATCTCGCTGCCCTTGAAAACGCCGTATATCAACAGCAGCGCCGCGCAGACAAGCGATACCCCGAGCGCAAATTCGGGGCGATACTGCCGCAGCAAAACCACCAGCATCAGCGCCGTCAGGCTCAGTGCGATAACGGCGGTAAACGACAGATTCAAAGCCCGAACACCGACTTAACGGTTTCAAACAGCGCGCTGATCTGCTGCACCAGCATCATCAGCACAACCACGATTCCCGCCAGCGTCACCATCATCGCCTGCTCCTCGCGTCCCGAGCGTATCAGCACCTGATTCAGCACGGCGACGATAATGCCTATCGCCGCTATTTTGAAGATGAGATCGACATCCATTTTCCCCGCTCCTTTGATTTTTTCGGTATGATCGGCGGCGCAAAAGCACTTCTCCCCCGATCGTCTAAAACAGTATCACAAACACAAACAACGCGCCAAGCGCACCGAGCGCACGACAAAGTTTTCGCCGCTTCGGCGCTTCGTTTCGCATTTCGGCAAGCATGGATTCCAGTTTACTGCGATACAGCGCGCATATGTTTTCCTGCGACTCGGTGTTGCTGTGGCCGAGCGCCGTAAAAAAGTCGGTCATCAGCCGCTTTTGCTCCGCCGATACGCAAAGCCGCTCGTTTTGCCGCAAAAAATCGGCAATGCGCACCGAAAACTCGCCGTTTTCGCGGCTCCATTCCCCGAATCCGAGCCTGCGGTAGCGCTCCTCACAGCCAAGCTGTTCCATAATATCGTCCAGCGTCAGCGCCTGATAGCGAATGAACGAGCGAATCTCGTCGATCATGATGAGCAGTTCCTCCGCCGCCGTCAGTGCTGCTCCCGCCTTCTGCGCCTCGCGAAGCCCTATGATCAGCGGCAGGGCGCTGATCAGAATCAAGCCCAGAATACGCATGAATAAGCTCCTCTCTGCTGTATATGCGCTCGATCCTGCCGGGCGGCGAGCGCAAAAAAACAAAGCAGTCGAACACATCTCGCCCTACGATCGCGCGCCCGATCGGGCGGTTCATGAAATCAGCAATCCCGTCGGCGTGTATGCTGGTAATCACCGCCGCTCCCGCGCAAAAGCTGTCCAGACAGGCGCGAAGCTCCTCCTCACCGCCGATCTCGTCAAAGACGATCGCCTGCGGCGACAGCGTGCGCACGGCGATTCCGATTCCACGGCTTTTGGCGATTCCGCTTAAAATATCGCACATACAGCCCATCTCAAACGGGCTGACTCCCCCGCGCGCCGCGCATATTTCGAGCCGCTCGTCTACCACCGAAACCCGCAGGGGCGTCCCCTGCTCGCCCGCTGACAGCGAGCGCGCAATGTCGCGGAGCATGGTCGTTTTCCCGCACGACGGCGGACCGATCAAAAGAGTGTTTTTTATCCCCCGCCGCTTGTAATAGGCCGTCACCTGATCGGCGCACCGCCGATGCTCGACCGCGATTCGGATGTTGAGCGACGAGATGTTTTTGACGGAGCAAACGCCGCCCTCATCCTCCACATAGCTGCCGCCGACCCCCACGCGGCATCCGCCGCCGATCGTGATAAATCCGCGGTTGATCTGCCGCTGATAGGCGTAAACCGAGTATTCGCAGGCGGCGGAAAACGCGTGCGCCACCTCCGCTTTGCGGCAAATGATCCTCTCGTCGGCAGGCGGCGCGGGATCGGCGCCCGTTCGGGTGACAAATCGGTTTTCTCCCATGATCTGCACGCAAAGCGGCTGATCGGCGCGAAGCCGTATCTCGCAGATACTGCGTTTCTCATCCTCCGTAAAAGCCGAATCAAGCACCGATCTCAGCCGCTCGGGCAAAATCGACTCGGCACTCGAAAATCCGCAAAGCTCCCCGTTCATCCGTCCATCCCCCTCGCTGTTTGTCCTCATGCTTCAAGTATATTGACAGCTTGACCGAAATATGACGAAAGCCATGCTTTATATTTGCAAAAAAGCGCGCAAAGAGCGGCTCAGAACGGAAAAAAGCGCCCGACAGCACAAAGCTGCCGAGCGCACAAACGCAAAAAAACGAGGGACTATCCCTCGGTTTTTTTTGCAAGGCATATCGCCAGCAACTCTCACATCCTAGGCAAAGCTGCAAAATAGGCGCTATTTATCGTGGCACAGCAAAACCGTATATTCATTTCCGCCGTATTTTTGAATAAAAGCACGGCTTTTTTCGCGGTTATACGCCACACCTGTGGGAATCTGCTTTGTGAGGCACTCCCTCATATAGCACTCGTCGCCTGCGATGATATACTGCTTATCTTTTTACGTTATTTCGACAATAGAAGACCCCTTGGTATGACCGCCGATTTTGACGACCTTTACCCCGTCACAGATTGGAATTTCTTCATCAAAGGTGCGTATATCCATATTTTTGGCTAAATAGTCTTTCCCCGCCTCGTATTCGTCCTTTTGGATATACAGGGCGGCGTTTTTAAAATACACGGCACATTCGATATGATCGTGGTGTGCGTGGGTAATAATCAAATCGGTTATTTCCTCGGGTGAAATCCCGATACTCCCCAGCGCCTTTTTCGGGCTGATAAAGTCCCTCATTTCAAAGCCCGGCAAGGTTTCACAGCCCGCGTCGACCAATATCAGGCGGTTTTCGGTTTTAAGCAGATAGATTTTGAATAGGATGGTGCGCTTTTTATCCTCTGCGCCGTTTTCAAACGCCCAGCTTTCCGGCAAAACCGATTTTCCGTATTCGATCGGAATTATTTCTATCATTCTGCCGTCAGTACGACCTTTCCTACATTCTCGCCGCGATACAGTATATCCTGCGCCGCCTCCGCCTCAATAATCGGCAGAGTCTTGTAAATTGTGGGCTTCACCTCGCCGCTTTCGACCTTAGGCCATACATCGCGCACAAGGCTTGCCAATATCTGCGCCTTAACCTCGGGCGTTCTGGAACGGAGGGTACTGCCGACAATGCGGACGTTCCTAACATATATCACCGTAAGCGCCGCTTTATCTTTGCCCAAAAAGACCCGGCTGTTCATCACCAGCTCCTCTGCGCGGCGTTTCTGCCGCCGTCTATC
>JBJEQI010000077.1:0-3045 GCA_051881675.1 Acutalibacteraceae bacterium | reverse complement strand
CGACCAGCAGCGAGCCGATCAGTCCCGGCGCATAGGTCACCGCAACCGCGTCGATGTCATCGAGCGTACACCCCGCCTGCTCCAGCGCGCGGGAATACAGCGAACCGATCGCCTCGATATGCCTACGGGAGGCAATTTCGGGGACAACGCCGCCGTAAAGCACGTGCTCGGGCACCTGCGAGGCGATGCAGGAAGAAAGCACCCGCCGCCCCTCGGTCACGGCGACGGCGGTATCGTCGCAGGAAGATTCAATAGCTAAAATTTTCATACATTCACCTCCGTCGGTGCCGCATCTGCGGGCGTATTCAACTGCTTGGTCATAATCAGCGCGTCCTCGCGCGGCGAGCTGTAAAAATCCCGCCGCTCGCCGTGGGTTTCAAAGCCGTGCTTTTTATACAGCGAGATCGCGGCAAGGTTGCTCCGCCTCACCTCAAGCGAGAGAAACCGCCCGCCCTCGGCGCGGCAGCTGTTGATCATGGCGGTCATCAGCAAATCGCCCAGCCCGTTTTTACGGCAGGCGGGCAGCACTGCCACGCGGTTTACATAACATTCGTCGCAGATCACCGTCACCGAGCTGTATGCGCACAGCCGCCCGCCGTCGACCACGCCGAAATAGCGGTAGCTTTTCTGCTTCAGCGTTCCGACAATCACCGACAGCTCCCACGGCGGCGAAAAGCACGCGCGCTCCACCGACAGTATATCCTCGGCAAAGCTCTCATCAAGAATTATCGTGTTCATTCAGACTCCCGATCAAAATATCGATATATTCGCAAAGTTGGTCCCTGCATTGCCTGTAAACGTCAGCCGACTGCATAAACGGGTCGGGGACGTCCGACGGCAGCATACGGATTTTGGCTTCATCCGCTCCCGCGGCAATCAGCGCCGCCTTGTGTGAGGCGGTCATCGGCACGATCACATCCGCCCACTGCATGATCTCGGGGGTCAGCTGGGTCGGCAAATGCTGCGACAGATCGCCGCCGATCTCTGCGATCGCCTCGAGGGCATGAGCAGACACGCCGTCAATATCATTGACAAACAACCCCGCGCTGCGAACGGCTATATCCTCGCGCTCGGCGGTGCGCAGCCGCGCGATCGCCTCCGCCATCGGACTGCGGCAGGTGTTGCCCGTACATACAAATAAAATATTCACGCTTTATTCTCCGTTTCTGAATTCTTCGGCGAAAAGCACCCGCGCCGCATCGCGGCAGCCGCGCTTATTTCGCGTCAAACCACGTTTTGCCGCTGTGAACATCGGCAATCATAGGCACGGCGAGCTTCGCCGCGTTCTCCATTTCCTCTTTCAAAACCGTGCAGATCGCATCCCTGTCGGATTCCAAGCACTCAACGATCAGCTCATCGTGCACCTGCATGATGAGCCGCGCGCTCGGATATTCGCGCTCCAAACGGCGGTCGACATGAATCATCGCGATCTTGATAATATCCGCCGCCGTTCCCTGAATCGGCATATTCTTCGCGACCCGCTCGCCGAATGCGCGCAGATTGTGGTTGGACGACGAAAGCTCGGGCAGATAGCGGCGCCTGCCGAAAAGCGTCTCGGCGTAGCCCGTTTCGCGCGCCGACTCCACCAGCCTGCCCAGATAGTCCCGCACACCGTGATAGGTGGATAAATAGCCGTCGATATACCGTTTCGCCTCGGCGACGCTGACATGAATATCCTTCGACAGCGAAAATGCACCGATGCCGTAGACAATGCCGAAATTGACCGCCTTTGCCTTGGAGCGAAGATCGGCGGTCATCGCCTCCAGCGGCACGTTGAACACCTGCGACGCAGTCACAGCGTGGATATCCTCGCCGCTCATAAAGGCATCAATCATCGTTTCATCGTTCGCCGCCGCGGCAAGCACGCGCAGTTCGATCTGCGAATAGTCCGCGTCGACGAGGACCCGCCCGTCGCCCGCGGTGAAATAGCGGCGCATTTGCCGCCCCAGCTCCGTTCGGACGGGAATATTCTGCAAATTCGGCTCGGCGGAGCTGATTCTACCTGTGCGCGTTTCGGTTTGCTTGAGGGTCGAATGGATACGCCCCGCTCCGTCGATCTGCGGAACAAGACCGTCGCAATAGGTGGATTTCAGCTTGGAAACGGCGCGGTAGCGCAGTAAATACTCGACCGCATCGGACTGATAACGCAGTCCCTCCAGCACCTCCGCCGAGGTGGAATAGCCGGTCTTGGTCTTTTTGCCCGACGGCAGCCCCAGCTTTTCAAAAAGCGCTTCGCCCAGCTGCTTGGGCGAATTGAGATTAAACTCATACCCGATCAGCTCGAAAATGCGGCTTTGCAGCTCCTCCGCCGTTTTTTGCAGCTCCTCGCCGAATCGGATAATATTCTCCCGATCGACCGCAAAACCCGCGCTCTCCATGCGGTAAAGGGTGTAGCACAGCGGAATCTCGATCGTTTCGAGGAGCTGTTGCTGATGAAATTCATGCAACTTTTCGGACAGATCGCGGTACATCGCGCCCGTTACGTTCAAAGCAAACAACGCCCGCGCCTCTTCGTCCTGCCCGTCGGGCTTGGCAATATCATACTGCATCGCATAGCGGGTCAGCTCATAGTCGCTTTGCTCGGGCGAAATGAGATACGCCGCCAGCATCGTGTCGCACTTGATCTGCGGTTCAAATCCGATATGAACGCTGTGATAAAAGGATTTCGCGTCGTGTATCACGATTCCGCGAACGCCGCGCAGCAGCTCGTCGAAATACGGTATTTTGAGAAAACTATCCCCGCTTGCGGCATACAGCGTGTTGCTCGCCGCGCAGTAGCAGATCACCGCATCATCGGGCACGGCCGCGGCGGAGATCCATTCGGCGCGTGTCGCCGCAGGCGGCGCGGTATGCGCTGTGTCCGCCGCTGGATCACTCCGCACCGAACCGAGCCCGAGCTTGTCCGCCAGCTTGTTCATCTCAAGCCGCACAAGGCACTTTTTCAGCTTGGGCTCATCGCGCAAAGCGAGATAATCCGCGCTTTGCGGCAAGCCGATCGGCGCACTGCGGCAAATCGTTCCGAGCTCGCGGCTCATAAATGCCGAT
>JBJEQI010000076.1:0-3056 GCA_051881675.1 Acutalibacteraceae bacterium | reverse complement strand
ACCGCGCGCCGCTTTATGCAGATAATTGATTAATACATTTACCGAGCTGTTTGACCCGTTGTCATTTCGGCTCAAAAATGCGGTCGGTCGTGCATACCGCCGCTGCCGCTCTGAAAAACATCATGCGAACTCATTTGTTCTCCATGATCTTTTTCGCTGTGCCTGGGCTCTGCCGCTTTTTTTGCGGCAGGAATGCACTTATACTACATATTTTCATCTGAAAGGAAAGAATTCATTGAGAGATAATACACTGAATACAGACAAAACCAACGACAGAACTTCAAAGTTCCTCGACACTTCAAAGCCGCTTTACAGCAAGCTGACGAGATCGTCCGCTCCTGCAAATAAACCCTCCCCCGCCAAAAAGAGTGCCTCGGCTTCCTCGCAAAAAAACGCAAAGCCGCAAAAAACCGAGGTAGGCGCGCACCGCAGTGCGCCGTCGGGCAAAAAAACCGCAAAGCCGAATTCCAAGTCCTCGCCCAAGCGCGGCGGCGGAGCGAAGAGCGCGCCAGCGGGTGAAAAAGCCAAAAATTCCGCGAAGAACGGCGCACAGCAGAAAAAGTTTTTCAAAAACCCGCTGAAGATTATTCCTCTCGGCGGTCTTGACGAGATCGGCAAAAACTGCACCGTCTTTGAGTATGAAAACGAGATCATCATTATCGACTGCGGTATGTCCTTCCCCGACAGCGATATGCCGGGCGTCGACATCGTCATTCCCGACGTGTCGTATCTGGTAAAGAATAAGGATAAGATCAAGGGTCTTTTCATCACCCACGGTCACGAGGATCATATCGGCTCAATTCCCTATCTCATGCGCGAAATCAATGTGCCGATCTACGCCACCAAGCTGACCTGCGGTCTGATCAAGGGCAAGCTGACCGAGCACGGCCTCGTTTCAAAAGTCAAACTCATCGAGAAAAAGCCGGGCGATATTGTCACGCTCGGGCGCTTCTCGGTCGAGTTTATCCATGTCAACCATTCGATTCCCGACGCGGTCGGCTTCGCGATCAAAACGCCCGTCGGCACCGTTATTCATACGGGCGATTTCAAAATCGACTCCACCCCGATCAGCGACGGCATGATCGACCTTGCGCGCATCGCCGCGCTCGGCAACGAGGGCGTTCTGGCTCTGCTGTCCGACTCGACCAACGCGGAGCGTGCGGGCTTCACCATGAGCGAGCGCACGGTCGGCGAGTCCTTCTCGCAGCTGTTCAAGCGCGCGGAGCGCAACCGTATTCTGGTCGCCACCTTCTCGTCCAATATCCACCGTATTCAGCAGATCGTCGACGAGGCGGTCAAATGCGGAAGAAAGGTCGCCGTTTCGGGCCGTTCGATGATCAACGTCGTCAATATCGCCACCGAGCTCGGCTATCTCAACATTCCGTCGGGCGTTCTGATCGACATCGACACCATCAAGCGCTACACCCCCGAGCAGCTCGTTATCGTGACCACCGGCTCGCAGGGCGAGCCGATGTCCGCGCTCCACAGAATGGCGCACGGCGATCACCGCCAGGTGCAGATCACGCCGAACGATACCATTATCATTTCCGCGTCGCCGATTCCCGGCAATGAAAAGACCGTTTCCAACGTTGTCAATGAGCTGATCAAGCTCGGCGCGCACGTCATCTATGAAAAGATGTACGATGTTCACGTTTCGGGTCACGCCTGTCAGGAAGAGCAAAAGCTGATCATGGCGCTTGCCAAGCCGAAATTCTTCATTCCCGTTCACGGCGAGCAGAAGCATCTGCGCCGCCATGCCGATTCGGCGCAGGCGGTCGGTATCGACAAGAAAAATATCCTCATCGGCGCCAACGGCAAAACGATTGAGCTGACCCCCGATTCGATCAAGTTCGGCGCGACCGTTCAGTCGGGCCGCGTGCTGGTCGACGGTCTCGGCGTCGGCGACGTCGGAAGCATCGTTCTGCGCGACAGAAAGCACCTCGCCGAAGACGGTATTATTATCGCGGTCATGTCGGTCGACGCGGTTTCGGGCGATATTATTTCGGGTCCCGATCTGGTGTCACGCGGGTTTGTTTACGTCCGCGAAAGTGAAAATCTTATGCGTGACGCGGAGGCGGTCATCGTCAACGCTTACGACAGCGCTCTGGCGCACAATGCCGACGATCGCGCCGCCGTTAAGGGCAGGGTCCGCGACGCATTGTCCAAGTTTATGTATGAGCGCACGATGCGCTCGCCGATGATTCTGCCGATCATCATGGAAGTCTGATCGGTTAATTCAAATAAAAGGACGGTTTCAACATGAAAGCAAGATTACCCAAGGAATATCAGTCGCGCTCACAGGCGGATATTATGCGTCAGGCGCAGGAAATGCAGCAGAATATGGCGGATATGCAGGCGCAGCTTGAGGAGCGCGAATATATCGCCTCGGCGGGCGGAGAAATGGTCACCGCCGCCGTCAACGGCAAATATGAGCTGCTTCGCCTTTCGGTTTCGGCTGACCTGATCGAGGACGCAAAGGACGATCCCGAAATGCTCGAGGATTTTGTGATCACCGCCGTGAACGCCGCCTTAAAGCAGGCGAAGGACACCTCCGACGCCGAAATGGGCAAGCTCACCTCGGGGCTGAACATTCCCGGGCTGTTCTGACCGCCATGGCATATACTGTACCGGCGCTTGAAGCGCTGATCGACAAGTTTGACGCGCTCCCCTCCGTCGGGCGCAAGTCCGCGCAGCGAATCGCATTTCATCTGCTGGAAATGGATGACGAGAGCGTCAAATCGTTTTGCAATACCATTCTCGATGCGCACGGCAGCATCCACTGCTGCCGCGAGTGCCAAACGCTGACCGACGGCGAGATCTGCTCGGTCTGCGCCGACGCGTCCCGCGATAAAAGCACCGTCTGCGTCGTGGAATCCCCGCAGGACGTCATGGCGTTTGAGCGCACGGGCGAATACCGCGGGGTCTATCATGTTCTTCATGGGCTGATCTCCCCGATCGACAGCGTCACGCCCGACAAGCTGAAGATCAAGGAACTGCTCTATCGCGTCACCAACAATGACGTAAATGAAATCATTATGGCAACCAATCCGACGGTC
>JBJEQI010000075.1:0-13259 GCA_051881675.1 Acutalibacteraceae bacterium | reverse complement strand
AATGTAGGCAAAAAGAAATCGAGTGTCCACATCCAACTCTCAGGTTGGTTATGAACACTCGATATGGTCCGAGTGACAAGACTTGAACTTGCGGCCTCTTGACCCCCAGTCAAGCGCGCTACCAGCTGCGCCACACCCGGATGCGGCACATTCAAAATATGCAACAAATGTATTCTATCACAGTTTGAAAGAAATTTCAACACTATTTTTAAAATTTTTCAAAAAAATACAATTATGCAATTGCAATATACCTCGAATATTGTTATAATTAAACTGCGTTAATTTTTAAACTTACGGGAGTTGAGTTCTTTTTGAAATTACCGAATATCTTTCGCAAAAACGGCGTTTATATTCACGGAGGCGTCAGCGCGCCTCACCATAAGAACACGGCGGAATCCGAAACGGTCGATATGCCGATCCCCGATCGGATTTGCCTGATCATGCAGCAGCATATCGGCGCGCCCTGCGTGCCTTGTGTGAAAAAGGGCGACAGCGTGCTGGTCGGCTCGCTCATCGGCGACAGCGACAAGCCCGTCAGCGCGCCGATCTATTCGCCCGTTTCGGGAACGGTTGCCGAAATCACGAACGTGATGATTTCCACGGGCGCTGTTTCGGCGGCGGTCGTTATCGAAACCGACAAGGAGCAAAAAGCGGTCGATTTTGTCCCTCCTGCGATCGAGTCGAGGGAAGATCTGATCGCCGCCGTGCGGCAATGCGGGCTGGTCGGCCTCGGCGGCGCGGGCTTTCCCACGCATATCAAGCTCAACCCGAGCGTGCCGGTGGACACCTTGGTGGTCAACGGTGCGGAGTGCGAGCCGTATATCACCTCGGACTACCGCGAAATGGTGGAAAACACCGAGGATATCATCCGCGGAATCTGCCTGATCGTCCGTCATCTCGGGCTTTCCCGCGCGGTCGTTGTCGTTGAGGATAATAAGCCGCTCGCGATCGAGCAGCTGATTCGCGCCGCGAAAGGCAGCGAATTCCCCCACAAGATTGAAATTCTGCCGACCAAGGCAAAATACCCGCGCGGCGCCGAGAAAGTGACGGTCTATGCCGCCACCGGCAGAAAGATTAAGCCCGGCGCGCTTCCCGCCGACGCGGGATGTATCGTGATGAACGTCACCAGCGTCGGAACGCTGGCGCGCTATGCGCAAAGCGGCGTTCCGCTGCTGCAAAAGCGCATAACGGTCGACGGCTCCGTGGTGAGCGAGCCGAAGAATCTCCGCGCGCCGATCGGTACATATATTCATGATATTATCGACTACTGCGGCGGCTATAAGTCGGAGCCGAAAAAGCTGATCATGGGCGGGCCGATGATGGGCGTCGCCCTGCCTGCCGACGATATGCCGATCATGAAGCAGACAAATGCCATTCTCGCTCTCGATGAGCGCGAGGCGTATCCCAAGGATTTCAGCGCCTGCATCCGCTGCGGCAGATGCGTCAGGGCTTGCCCGATGTCGCTGCTGCCCGTCGTGATCGAGGGGCACTTAAATCTCGGCGACCGGGACGCCCTCGAAAAAGACGGCGTTATGAACTGTATTGAGTGCGGCTGCTGCGCTTATGAATGTCCCGCCATGCGTCCGCTGGTTCAGGTCATGCGGCAGTCTAAAATGCTCGTCCGAAAGAAATAAAGGGGGTAAGTTTCATTGAATAAATTAGTGGTTTCTTCATCGCCTCATATCAGCTCTCCCGAGTCGGTGCGAGGCATTATGCTCGATGTGATCATCGCGCTTATCCCCGCGGGCGTTATGTCCGTCTGGCTGTTCGGAATCCGCGCGCTGCTGCTGATTCTGACCTGTGTGATGTCCTGCGTTCTGTCGGAGTATATTTCGCGCAAAATCATGAAGCGCAGCTGCACGATCGGCGATCTTTCGGCGGTGGTCACGGGCATTTTGCTCGCCTACAATCTTCCGCCCTCACTGCCGCTGTGGATGGCTGTGATCGGCAGCGCGGTCGCGATCGTTGTCGTGAAGCAGTTGTTCGGCGGAATCGGGCAGAATTTTGTCAATCCCGCGCTGATCGGGCGCATTGTTCTGATGAATTCGTTTACCACCGCCATGACCACCTGGACCGCTCCGTTCGCCTATCGGGTAAACGCCGACGCCGTCACCTCGGCAACCGCGCTGGTTGCGCAGTCGGGCGACAGTATCCCGCTGCCTACCCTGACGCAGATGCTGTTCGGTCAGCGGGCGGGCTGTCTCGGCGAGACCTGCGTGATCGCGCTTTTGATCGGATTTGTCTATTTGGTCATTCGGCGGATCATCAATCCGCTCGTTCCGATCGTTTTTGTCGGAACCGTCGCGCTGTGCAGCGTTCTGCACGGGGATAACGCCCTGTATCAGATCATGTCGGGCGGCCTGATCCTCGGCGCCGTATTCATGGCGACCGACTACGCCACCACCCCCGTCACCCTGAAGGGCAAGCTGATCTTCGCGTTCGGATGCGGGCTGATCACCTCGTTCATCCGTTTCTTCGGCTCGCTGCCCGAAGGCGTGTCTTATTCCATTATTATTATGAACATCGTCACGCCGTATATCGACAAACTGACGGCGCCCAAGCCCTTTGGATACATCAAACCGCAAAAGAAATCGGCAGTCGGGGAGGCGGAAAAATGAGCAAGCTGAATATACGCGAAATTATCCGCCCCACTTTGACGCTGCTGATCATCTGCGTCGCGGCGGCGCTGGCGCTCAGCGTCTCCAACCTTGTAACCGCCGAAAAAATCGCCGAAAACGAGAAGATCAAGCTTCAAAGCGCCATGCAGGAGGTGCTTGCCGCCGATGTGTATGAGCCCGCAAAGCTGGACGGCGCAGATAATGACACCGCGTTTTATACCGCTAAAAAAGGCGGCAAGATCGTCGGCTATACTGCGCTTTGCACCAAAACGGGCTACGGTGGAAAAATCAAGGTCATGGTCGGCATCACCACCGACGGCGCGATTCAGAAGCTCGCGATCGTTTCCGCCGACGACGAGACCCCCGGCCTCGGGCAGAACGTAAAGACCGATGAATTTTTGTCGCGGTTTGAGAATCAGTCGGACGCGTCGAGCGTCGACGCATGGACGGGCGCAACTATCTCGTCCACCGCGGTCAAAGACGCGGTGGCGCAGGCTCTGGAGCTTTACCGCGCGCAAACAAGTCATTGACCCCGCACAGCGGCTTACTTACGATTGAATTGATCCCATGCTGAAAGGATTTGAATATTAATGGAGAAAGGTTTGGCAAAAGAGTTTACCAAAGGTATCATTGCCGAAAACCCTGTGCTGCGACTGGTGCTCGGAACCTGTCCGACGCTTGCAGTCACCACCAGCGCCATGAACGGACTGGGAATGGGCGCGTCGGCGCTGGTCGTTCTGGTTTGCTCGAATATTGTCATTTCTGCGCTCAGAAAAGTGATTCCCGATCGGGTCCGTATTCCCGCGTTTATCACGATTATCGCGGCGTTCGTTACCGTTATACAAATGTTTATCAAGGCGTTTCTGCCCGCGATCAACGACGCGCTCGGCATTTATCTGCCGCTGATCGTCGTCAACTGCATCATCCTCGGCAGAGCCGAGATGTTCGCCTCGAAGAATAAGGTTCTGCCCTCAATGCTCGACGGTCTGGGGATGGGCGTCGGCTTCACCGCAACGCTGGTAATCATGGGCAGTATCCGCGAATTGCTCGGCTGCGGAACGATCTTCGGCCTCGCCGTCACCAAAGGGCATATTGAGCCGATGCTGATTATGATCATGGCGCCCGGCGGCTTCTTTGTCTTCGGCGTGCTGATCGCGCTTGCCAATAAGCTTGCCGAGCATATGGGCAAGCAGCCCGTCACCTCGCTCGGCTGCGCGGGTTGCCCGAATGCGTCCGCCTGCTCGCAGTGCGAGCTTCCCGATGGGGCGTGCGACACTGTCGGCGATAACACATCCGGCGAAAAAGCGGGCGGCGACCTATCCCACAGCACAGCCGCAGAATGCGAGCACGGCGGAAAGGCGGATGAAGCATGAAATCACTGATCGTTATTTTGGTTGCGGCCATTTTGTCGGAAAACTTCGTACTCTCCAAGTTTCTCGGTATCTGCCCGTTCCTCGGCGTGTCCAAAAAGCTGAACACCGCCGTCGGCATGAGCGCCGCCGTTACCTTTGTCATGGTGCTCGCCACCGTCGTTACCTACCCGATCTATGCGTGGCTGCTCGTGCCCGCGGGGCTGGAATATCTGCAAACGATCGTCTTTATTTTGATCATCGCCGCGCTGGTGCAGGTGGTGGAATCGGTGCTGAAAAAGTATATGCCCCCGCTGTATAATTCGCTGGGCGTCTATCTGCCGCTGATCACGACCAACTGCGCGGTTCTCGGCGTGACGATACTCAATTTCACCAAAGAGCTGAACTACGGCGAGGCGATCGTGAACTCGCTCGGCGCGGGTCTGGGATTTTTGCTCGCCATGGTGCTGTTCGCGGGCGTGCGCTCAAGGCTGGAGCAGTGCGATATTCCCAAGGCCTTGCGCGGTCTGCCGATCACGCTGATCGCCGCTTCGCTGGTTGCGCTGTCCTTCCTCGGATTCGGCGGCGTGGCGAATCATCTGTTCTGATCATGCGGCGGCGCGCCGCTTACAATTCCTGATTAAAGCAATCTTTGACCAATAGCAAAGGGATGAACGACTTGACTGAAATACTGCTGACTGTTGCAATACTCGCCG
Organism: Acutalibacteraceae bacterium; assembly: GCA_051881675.1. Taxonomy (GTDB): domain Bacteria; phylum Bacillota; class Clostridia; order Oscillospirales; family Acutalibacteraceae; genus CAKRRH01. The sequence goes on along the minus strand of JBJEQI010000075.1, from coordinate 8,576 downwards.
TTCCGGGGTTGGTTCTCGGCGCTGTTTTGAGCATTGTTTCGATAATTATGGCGGTGAAAAAAGACGAAACCGCCGAAAAAATTGAAAGTGTACTGCCGGGAGCAAACTGCGGCTCATGCGGCTTTTCCGGCTGCTCGGGCTACGCCGCCGCGCTCAGCTCCGGCGCAACCGAGGAGACCTCGCTCTGCTCCCCCGGCGGGGCGGAAACCGCCGCCAAAATCGGGGAGATTCTCGGCAAATCGGGCGGCGAATTTGTGCGCAAAGCCGCTGTCGTCCGCTGCCGCGGAAGCTGGGACGTCACCTCGATGATCATGGAATACCGCGGAATCGAAAGCTGTTCCGCCTCTAATCAGCTCTATCAGGGGCTGGGCACCTGCTCGTTCGGCTGCATCGGCTTCGGCGACTGCAAGGCCGTGTGCGAATACGACGCGATCACGGTGAAAAACGGCGTCGCCAAGGTCGACGTGAAAAAGTGCGTTGCCTGCGGCAAGTGCGTGAAAGCGTGCCCCAAGGGCTTGATCGAGCTGGTGCCGAGCGCCGAGGAGGACCGCACCGTTCTTTGCCTCAACCGCGACAAGGGCGCCGCCACCCGCAAGATCTGCGAGAGCGGCTGTATCGGCTGCGGCAAGTGCATGAAGGCCTGTGAATACGGCGCAGTCACCGTGTCGAACTTTTTAGCCAGAATCGACTACGCCAAGTGCGTCGGCTGCGGCGCGTGCGAAGCGGCTTGCCCGAGAGGGTGCATCGCCGAATTCCGCCTGCCCGCCTGCGTTTCATCAAACGGCAACGTCTGAACGCCGCGCGTCTTAGCATAGACTATATACCTTATTTTATTGCAAACCGCGTTTGTAAGATCGATGAGATCGCGGGCGGTTTGCATCGCTGTAACTATTCACAAAACACGAAAGGAGCGGACGGATTGTGGCGAATATCCAACCGTATTTTGCCGGTGAGTGTGACGTTGCCGTGATCGGCGCGGGTCACGCAGGAATCGAAGCGGCACTCGCGGCAGCGCGCCTCGGCTGCCGCTCGCTTATTTTTACCATTAATCTCGATTCGGTCGGCAATCTGCCCTGCAATCCCGCCATCGGCGGCACGGCAAAGGGTCAGCTTGTCCGCGAGCTGGACGCGCTCGGCGGCGAGATGGCGCTTGCCGCGGATGAAACGTTCATTCAGAGCCGTATGCTCAACCGCGGCAAGGGTCCCGCGGTGCACAGCCTGCGCGCGCAGATCGACCGTCGGGCGTATATGTCGCGGATGAAGCGGTGCCTGGAGCGGCAGGAGAATCTGCGGCTGATTCAGGCGGAGGTCGTTGCGATCTCGCGCACGGATAGTGCGGAAAACGCGTCAAAATCCGCCGAAAAGGTCGACAAAAAGATCGCATACCCTTGGATACTGCGCACGCGGTTCGGCGCGGAGTATCACTGCCGCGCGGTCATTCTCTGCACGGGAACCTACCTCGGCGGGCGGGTATATATCGGCGAAGTGTCCTATGAAAGCGGGCCCGACGGGCTTTTCCCCGCCACTGCGCTGGCGCGCTCGCTGAGAGAGCTCGGCGTCGCTACCCGCCGATTCAAAACGGGAACGCCGCCGCGCGTGCACCGTTCCAGTATTCGGCTGGATCAGCTCGAGGAGCAAAAGGGCGACGAGCCGATCACGCCTTTTTCCTATTCCACCGACCCGAAAACGCTCGAAAACAGAGCGTCCTGCTATATCAGCTGGACTACCGAGGATACCAAGCAAATCATTCTTGACAATATCCACCGCTCGCCGCTTTACAGCGGCAGGATCGAGGGAATCGGTCCGCGCTACTGCCCGAGCATTGAGGACAAGGTGATGCGTTTTCGCGATAAGCTGCGCCACCAGGTGTTTATCGAGCCGTGCGGCGAAAATACCGAAGAAATGTACCTCGCGGGGGTTTCCTCCTCATTGCCTGAGGAGGTTCAGCAGAAAATGTATAAAACGATTCTCGGCTGTGAGAATGTCGCGATCATGCGCAGCGCCTACGCCATTGAATACGACTGCGTTGACCCGACCTGCCTGTATCCCACGCTGGAATTCAAAGATTTCGAGGGGCTTTACGGCGCCGGCCAGTTCAACGGCTCCTCCGGCTATGAGGAAGCGGCGGTGCAGGGCTTTGTCGCCGGGGTAAACGCCGCGAAAAAGCTGGCGGGAAAAGAGCCGCTGATTCTTTCCCGCGCCGACTCCTATATCGGAACGCTGATCGACGATCTCGTGACCAAAGGGTGCAACGAGCCTTACCGCATGATGACCTCGCGCTCGGAATACCGACTGGTCCTGCGGCAGGACAACGCCGATGAGCGGCTGATGCCGATCGGGCGAAAAATCGGTCTGATCGACGACAAAAAGTGGGCGGATTTTCTCGCCCGCCGCAATATGCTGAAAACGGAGCTTTTGCGCGCGGAGAAAACGAATTTTCCGCCGTCCGACAAGCTCAATGAAATTCTGCGCTCTCATGGCACCGCCGAAGTGACGACGGGGGTGAATCTGGCGGATCTTCTGCGCCGCCCTCAGCTGGATTACGACGCGCTGAAAGCCGTCGACGTCACCCGCCCCGACTATCCGCATGAGATATTCGAGCGCGCGCAGACCGCGCTGAAATACGACGGCTACATTCGCCGCCAAAACAGCGAAATCCGCGAGGCCAAGCGGCTGGAGGCGCGGGCGCTGCCCGACGATCTGGATTACAGCGAAATTCACGGTCTGCGGCTGGAGGCGCGTGAAAAGCTGATGCAGCTTCGCCCGCTGAATATCGGGCAGGCTTCCCGCATTTCGGGAGTGTCGCCCGCCGACATCTCCGTATTGATGATCTGGCTGGAAAAGCAGCGCGCCGAGAGTGCGGACAAATCGGATGAAATACTTTGAAAACAGGAAGATTTTATGTTTGATATTTTACTTCGCGCGTTTGTCCGCGATTATCAGAACACATCGAGTGCCGCGGTGCGCAAAAGCTACGGCACATTTTCGGGCGTCGTCGGCATCATTCTCAATTTACTGCTGTTTTTGCTGAAGCTGGCGGGCGGCGTGATTTCGGGAGCGGTTTCGGTCATCGCCGACGCGTTTAACAACCTTTCCGACGCGGGTTCTTCGATCATCACGCTCATCGGCTTCAAGCTGGCGGGCAAAAAGCAGGACAGAGAGCACCCCTTCGGTCACGGCCGGGTGGAATATATCGCGGGGCTGATCGTTTCCTTCATCATCATACTGGTCGGGCTGGAGCTGCTGAAAAGCTCGGCGGAAAAGATATTTCACCCCGAAGAGATCGTTTTCAGCCCGATCACGCTGATCATTCTGATCGCCTCGATCGCGGTGAAGCTGTGGATGGGGCTGTTCAACCGCTCGCTGGGGCGGCGAATCGGCTCCGCCGCGCTGAAAGCGGTCGCCGCCGACTCGATCAGCGACGTCTGCGCGACTGCGGCGGTTTTGGCGGGTCTTTGCATCGCCCATTTCACGGGTCTTGCGCTCGACGGATATATCGGCATCATCGTCGCGCTGTTTATCATCTTCTCGGGGTACAACGCGGCAAAAGAAACGCTCTCGCCCCTGCTCGGCGCGGCGCCCGACCCCGAGCTTGTGAACAATATCAAGCACACCGTCTGCGCCCACGACGAGATCATCGGTATTCACGATCTGATCATTCATGATTACGGCCCCGGCAGATTCATGATCTCGCTGCACGCCGAGGTGCCCGACGACATCGGCATCACCGCAGCGCACGACGTGATCGACCTGATCGAAATGGAATTGCAGTCTAAATTCAACTGCGGCTGTACGATACACATGGACCCCGTCGCCTCTGACGACGAATTCGCAAATCAGCTGCGCGGTCAGCTGAAAGATGTGATCAAGAGCGTCGACGAGCGGCTGACATTCCACGATTTCCGTTATGTTACCGGCCCGACGCACACCAACCTGATATTCGATGTGGCGGCGCCGTTTGACCTGAAACTGACCGACTCGGAGATCTGCGAGGAAATCAAGCTCCGACTTCACGATATCAACGAATCCTTCTTCGCGGTCATCCGCGTCGACAGGGATTATACAGCCTCGCTTTGATCGGCGGGCGGCGGCAGACGCTGCGGTCTGCCGAATTTTGAAATACACGAAAAGGACGGCGGATATTATGGCAAAATACAACCCCCGACTCTCCGGCGCGGCGGCGGACGAAAACGCGCAGTACAGCAAAAGCGTCAAACGGCTGAAAAACTTTTTGAAAATAAAGGAGCAGCGGCGGCAAATGAAATCGCCGCGCGGCTTTGGCAATCCCGCGGGCAGCCTGTTCAAGGCGGCGCGGGTACTGATCCCGATTCTCTCGCTCTATCTGCTCGCCACCCTGTTTATCTTCTGCGGCGTCATGGATATGCAGCACCTGTTGGAGATGACGGTCAACCCCGATGTCCCCGACCCGACAATGGTGATCAATCTCTTTTCCGCGATCGCGGGGTTTGCTGTATTTGTCGGCAATATCCTGCTGCTGTTCAAAAAATATCGCTCAGGCGGCGCAGTTACGGCGATCTCCTCCGCCGCGGCGGGCATATTTTTGCTGATCGAGGTGATCGCGCAGCAAAGCGGCAATCTGAAATTCAATCTGCTGTTTTATATCAGCGCGGGCGTATATATTTTGCTCGGCGCGATCTGCGCGTATATTCCGCTTTGCCTGATTCTTGTAAAAAGACGGGTGAACGCGCTCGCCGATGAGGTGCTGCTCAAAATTTCACGGCAAAGCGAAAAAACAGGCGAGCTGATGACCCCCGCGGTTTACAGCGAAAAAATCGAAGATTATCTGAAAAAAGAAATGGACGCGCTCTCCGCGCAGATCAACTTAAAAAAAGACACCTCGCCGGTGTTTTCCGACAAAGAGGGCTGAGGCAGATGAACAAAAACGATCGTGTAACGCTGACGATCAGCGCCATGAGCGCCGACGGGCTGGGCATCGGCAGAAGCGAGGATAATATCGCGGTCTTTGTCCCGGGCGCGGCGATCGGCGACGTCGTTGAGGTCATTATCGTCAAGGTGCTGAAAAACTACTGCTTCGGCAAAATTGTTTCCTTCATCGAGCAATCGGGGGACAGAACCGAGCCGGACTGCGCCGTTTTTTCGCGATGCGGCGGCTGCTGCTACCGTCATATCCGCTATGACGCGGAGCTCAAAGTCAAACAGCGCCGCGTCGCCGACGCGATTAAGCGAATCGGCGGGCTGGATGTCGAGGTTCGCGCGATCATCGGCGCGGACAGCCGCGATCACTACCGCAACAAGGCGCAGTTCCCCGTCGGCAAAGACAAATCGGGAAAGGCGCAGTGCGGGTTTTATGCGCTCCATTCGCACCGAATCGTCCCCTGCACCGACTGCCGTTTACAGCCAAAAGAGTTCAGCGATATTCTGGATGAAACGATCGACTTTGTCAATGAATGTCGTATTCCCGTGTATGATGAGGAAACGCACAGCGGCATCCTGCGCCATATTTTCCTGCGCAGAACGATGAGCGGCGATGTCGCCGTCTGCCTGGTGATCAACGCCGACCGTCTGCCGAAAGAAATGGAAAAAGCGTATGTTGATCGGATCCGATCGCGCTTTGCGTTTGTCAAAACGGTGGTGCTGAACATCAACAAAAAGCAGACGGGCGTTATCTTAGGCGCGAAAAACCGCATTTTATACGGCGACGGGTATTTGACCGACACGATCTGCGGCATCCGCATCCGCATTTCGCCGCTGTCGTTTTATCAGGTCAACCGCGATATGGCGGAGCGGCTGTATAAAATCGCCGCCGAAGCCGCCGAAGCGCGCGGCAAAACGGTGATCGACCTTTACTGCGGCACAGGAACGATCGGGCTGTCGATGGCGGGCATTGCCAAAGAGGTCATCGGCGTTGAGATCGTCGAAAGCGCGGTCAAAGACGCGCGGCGAAACGCCGAGCAGAACGGGATCAATAACGCCACGTTCCTCTGCGCCGACGCCGCCGAGGCGGCAAAGAAGCTCGGTGCCAAGGGCGTTCGACCCGACGTAGTGATACTCGACCCGCCGAGAAAGGGCGCAGAAAAGTCGCTGATTGAAACGATTGCCGAGCAATTCGCCGCACCGACCGTCGTGTATATCTCCTGCGACCCCGCGACGCTCGCCCGCGACCTTGCCGTATTCGATTCGCTCGGCTATAAAACGCTGTCGGTTCAGCCGGTGGATATGTTCCCCTCCACCGCTCACGTTGAGACGGTTGTCTTGCTTTCCAAGGGTGAGATCGACTCGAAAAAGATTCGGGTGGAGTTCTCGCTGGAAGATATGGATACCTCCGGCTTCCAGCAGGGAGCCACCTATGAGCAGATCAAGGGACGAGTGCTGGAGCAGACCGGATTAAAGGTATCTTCCCTGTATATCTCACAGATTAAGCGGAAATGTGGTCTGGAGGTCGGGCAGAGCTATAACCTGTCGAAGAAGGAAAATGCCAAACAGCCGCAGTGTCCGCCTGAGAAAGAGAAAGCAATCCGAGAAGCAATGAAATATTTTGGGATGATATAGAGAGGTACGGGAAGAAATGATGAATGAATTAGACAAACAAAACTTTACAAATTATGTAGAAGTAAAATCCTTTGGTGATATTTTTCCCAAAAAAGGAACAAATACCAGAACGCCTTACGAGCATCAGAAGAAGGCAATGGAAGCATTGGATAAGATGAATCAGGAGGCATCATACAGCACACTGGTAGTTCTTCCTACTGGTGGTGGTAAGACATATACTGCTTCCATGTGGCTCTTAAAAAATGCTATTGATAAGAGAAAGAAAATTCTTTGGATTGCCCATCGCCAGATGTTGCTGGATCAGGCTGCTGAGTCTTTTCAAAAGTTTGCTTATACAGAAGTTGTCCCCCACATTTCTTCCTTCTGCTTTAGAATTGTTTCTGGAGCTTCCAGCCATGACCGAACCAGCGACATTCGTCCGGGTGACAACTTGCTGATTGTCAGCAAGGACAGCATCGGAAGAAACATTGATCGATTGGATCAATGGCTCAAAGGTGAAAAAGAGCTGTATTTGATTGTGGATGAAGCTCATCATTCAACCGCAAAAACGTACAGAAAGGTCATTGATTATGTAAAGGCAAAGGTTCCTAATTTAAAACTGATTGGTTTAACTGCTACTCCGTTCCGTACTGCTGAAGAAGAACAGGGACTGTTAGCAAAAATATATACTGACGGTATCAGTGATGGACGAGTTGTTCACGGTGATGTTGGAATCACATATCAGATCGGACTAAAGGAACTGATTAACAGACAGATTCTTGCAAAACCTATTTTTGAAAGCTTTTACACGGATGAAGAATACGGCGATTCTCTCGGTGTTGACGCATGGGAAAGCATTCAACATTTGGATGTTCTGCCGGATGAGGTTGCACAGCAGATGGCAGATAGTGCAGCCCGTAACAAACTGATTGTCGAAACTTATAAGGCAAAACAGAATGACTATGGTCAGACAATATTGTTTGCCGTTAATGTGGTTCATGCAATTCAGTTGACCTCTCTTTTCAAAAAAGCTGGTATCAAAGCTGACTTCATCGTATCTTCTGTTAAGGATGCCATTACTGGTGTGACGATTAGCCGGGAGGATAACGAAAGAAAGCTGGAAGACTATCGAAATGGAAAGTTGCAGGTTTTGATCAATGTCAACATTTTGACTGAGGGCGTTGATTTGCCCAAAACTAAAACAGTGTTTTTGGCAAGACCTACTGTTTCTTCCATTTTGATGACGCAGATGGTTGGTCGTGCATTGCGTGGTACAGCAGCAGGCGGCACAGCCAGCGCATATATTGTTTCGTTCGTAGACCACTGGAACGAGCATATTGCATGGGTTAATCCGGAAAGCCTATTTGATGGAAACAATGACTTTCAGGATAATGAATCTGAGCGTGCCAAACGAGATCTGCGCATGATTGCTATTTCCAAGATTGAGGAGTTTGCAGCTATTTTGGATGATGCAGTTGATACTACTGCGTTGGAAAAAGTGCCTTTTGAGCAAAGAATCCCTGTTGGTATGTATGCGTTTACATATCTTGAAGAAAACGGAATGGATCACGCTTATCAGGTAATGGTCTACGACAGCACACAGAATGCCTATAAAAATTTGATGGATGCGCTTCCTTCCCTGTTCAAGTCTTTTGGTGCAACAGAAGAATATTTGACAGAAGCGCAGCTTGATGAAATGGAAGCACAGTGCCGGGATTCGTTCTTTTGCGGAGAGATGATTCCTCCTTATGAACGGAAGGATGTTCTGAATATCCTGAAATATTATGCCCAATATGAAGCCGTTCCGCAGTTCTATACTTTCGCTGAGGTAGACAGAAGCAAACTTGATGTTAGCAAAATTGCCCAGCATATTTGGGACGAAGATATGGGCGAACGCAAAAGAACAGAGTATATTGATTCGCTCTGGGAATCCAGTGATGATAATATGCTTCGCCTGTTTTTTGGTAGGAAACTATATTTCCTCCGTCAGCTGAACATCGAATTGATGAAACTATCGCATCCCGATATATACGATGATGAAAACAACATAAAGTATGGAACCAGAG
>JBJEQI010000074.1:0-3070 GCA_051881675.1 Acutalibacteraceae bacterium | reverse complement strand
TAAAGCCCGGCAGCGACGTTGCCAATCTGTCGGTTTTGGGCTACGACGCCAAAACCTGCTATTCGGGCCGCTCGCCGCTGGAGGCGGCGAATCTCGGCATTGACCTCTCCGATGATCAAATTGCCCTGCGCTGCAATCTTGTCACCCTGTCGGACGCTGAGAACTACGAAGATCGCGTCATGCTCGACTACTGCGGCGGCGACATCTCCACCGCGGAGGCGGATGAGCTGATCCGCGCGCTGGATGAGCATTTCGGCAACGATCGGCGCAAATTTTATACCGGCGTTCAGTACCGCCACTGTTTGGTGGTGAACGGCGGCGAGCTGGGGCTTTCGCTCACTCCCCCGCACGACATCTCCGACAGGCGCATCGGCGACTATCTGTCGCGCCTTCCCGCCGCCGCTGAGTTTATCGAGCTGATGAAAGAGTCGGTCGATGTGCTAAGCACTCACCCTGTCAATCTTGAACGGGTCAAAAAAGGCCTCCGCCCCGCCAATTCTGCATGGTTCTGGGGCGAGGGTAAGCGCCCGAACCTCGAGAATTTTAAGGAGAAGTTCGGCCTTTCGGGTTCGGTTGTGTCAGCGGTCGATCTGATTCGCGGAATCGGCAGGCTGTCGGGCATGAGCGTCGCCGAGGTCGAGGGCGCGACCGGCTATATTGATACGAATTTCGACGGCAAAGCCGCCGCCGCGATGCGTGAATTTGACCGCGGGCAGGATTTTGTCTTTATTCATCTGGAGGCGCCCGACGAATGCGGTCACCGCGGTGAAACGGCGAACAAGGTGAAAGCAATCGAGCTGATCGACAGCAAGATTCTTCGCCCCGTTACCGAGCATCTTCGCGCCTCGGGCGAGCATTTCCGCGTGCTGGTCATGCCCGATCACCCGACTCCCATTGCGATCAAAACACATTCCCCCGAGCCCGTTCCGTTTATGATCTATGATTCGGAAAAGGAGTGTGCAGGGTGCGACTTTTCCGAGGAAAACGCCGAAAAGAGCGGGCTTTATATCGCAGACAGCCGCGAGCTGATGCCGAGGTTTATCCATGGCTGAGGGTAAGGAGCGATATGCCGTTGTCAGCGGCGCTTCGGGCGAGATCGGCTCAGCGATTGCCGATGAGCTGGCAAGGTGCGGCTTTCGCCTTGCGCTGATTTACCGCAATAACAACGCCGCCGCAGAGCGCCTTGCGCTGAAATATCCCGATTGCCGCGCTTATCGGTGCGATCTGACTGACGAGGCGGCGGTTGCGGCAGCGGGCGAGCGGATACTGAGCGATTTTGGCTCGGTCGACCTGATCGTCAACTGCGCGGGAATTTCAAAAGTCGGGCTGATCACCGATTTCTCGGGCGCCGATTTTGATGAAATATTTTCAGCGAACATAAAGTCGATGTTCCTGCTGAACAACGCCTTTCTGCCGCATATGATCGCAAAAAAAGCGGGGTCAATTATCAACATTTCCTCCATGTGGGGGGAAGTCGGCGCCTCCTGCGAGGTGCTGTATTCCGCATCAAAAGCGGCGGTGATCGGCTATACCAAATCGCTTGCCAAAGAGCTTGGCCCCAGCGGCATTCGGGTCAACTGCGTTTCCCCCGGATTCATCGACACCGCAATGAACGATCATCTGACCGACTGCGAAAAGGCGGATTTTGCGCAGGATACCCCGCTTTGCAGGCTGGGAGCCGCGGCGGACGTTGCCCGCGCGGTGCGGTTTTTAGCCACGGACGAGTCGGGCTTCATCACGGGGCAAACACTCGGGGTCAACGGCGGATTCGTTATGTAACAAGGCTTTCGCCCTGTCGATCATTACTTTTCTTCGCCGCGAATGATCTGCTCGGCAATCGTTTTCAGCTGATCGAGGGTATCTGCCTTGGCGCCGCTTTCAATGTAATTGGTCTGCACCGACATCGGCAAAGAGTTAAAGTAATCCCGCATCTCGGCGTTGTCGTTAAACGGATTCATTTCTATCACACTCCTCGTTTTTAGTATTTTCCGAAATTTTTGCACTTATTCATCACGAAAGGTATCAAATCAAATTGGAAGAACCATCAAAACGCGCCCCGCTCGGCACAGCCGACAGCATTGAACGCAGTATCATCAAAAAATACCGCAAGCCGATCTGGAACCGCTTTATCAACGGCATCAAGGATTACAAGCTGATCAATGAGGGCGACAAAATCGGCGTCTGCATCTCGGGCGGCAAGGACTCGATGCTGATGGCAAAATGCATACAGCATCTGCAAAAATACAGCGATGTGAATTTCAGCGCCGAATATATCGTTATGGACCCGGGGTATAATCCCGAAAATCGCCGCCGAATCATCGAAAACGCCGCAAAAATGGAGATTCCGATCAAAATATTCGACTCCCCTATTTTTGATGTTGTGAATACGGCGGGTGGTTCGCCCTGCTATCTGTGCGCGCGCATGAGGCGCGGCTACCTTTATAAGCAGGCGCAAAGCCTTCGCTGCAACAAGATCGCGCTCGGGCATCATTTTAACGACGTGATTGAAACCACGCTGATGAGCATGCTCTACGGCGCGGAGGTCAAGACGATGATGCCGAAGCTGAAAAGCACCAACTATGAGGGTATGCAGCTGATCCGCCCGCTCTATATGGTCAGGGAGGATGATATCATCGCATGGGCGCGGTATAACGATCTGCATTTCATCCGTTGTGCCTGCCGTTTCACCGAGAATTGCGCCGCGGCGGAGGACGCTGTCGGCGAGTCGAAGCGGTTAGAGATCAAAGCGCTCATCTCCGAGATGAAGAAGACCAACCCGAATGTGGATGTGCATATTTTCCGCAGTATGCACGCGGTCAACCTTTCCACGGTGGTCGGCTATAAGGAAAAGGACGGCGCGGAGATTCGCTCGGTGATGGATGAGCTGACTTAAGCGCATTTTCCTTAATATCACGTAAGCAAATAGTCCCGCTGTGTACCGAACAAGTACACAGCGGGACTTTTTTATTGCGCAAATCAATCTTTCTTCACGCGGAAATACATATACAGCTGGCACTTCAGATTGCCGTTATACAGCTTTCGGCGCTTGTCGGCTTCCCTGCCGAAATGC
>JBJEQI010000073.1:0-3099 GCA_051881675.1 Acutalibacteraceae bacterium | reverse complement strand
ATGAACAAAGCTCTTAAATCTTGGCTTTTCCACTATTATAGCACAAATTCACGGCAATTTCAAAGGTTTTGACAAGAAAATAAGCGGTGATTATCGGATTTCTTCCGCTCACCGCTTAAAATTCGGGAAATCAGCCAAGCAAACTATCCACACGCTTCTTAAATCCCGCGCCGTCGAGCGCCGCGCCGACAATAAAGAAGAGCACGGTCGAGCCGACCGCCTGAACGAGATTGCCGAGTATCTCGCCGAGCGCCGCAATCAGTCCCGCGGTCAGCGCGCCGCCTGAGATCACCGTAATCAGCGCCGAAGCGAGATAATATCCCGCGATCGAGATCGCCGCGCAGGGAATCATCATAAGCATATTGCGGCGGCTGAGCACCCGCTCGGATTTGTTCGACAGGCAAAGCGCCAACAGCGCCTTGATGACCACCGTAAACGGCGCCCACAGCGGCGAACCTGAAATAATGTCAGCCAGTCCGCCGCCGACAGCCGCCGCGCCCATTGCCCACGGCGTCGGCAGCAGCGCCGCCGCTAAAAAGATCACCGCGTCGCCGACGTGAACGTATCCGCCGTTGACTCCCGACGGGATATGCAAAAAAGCGGTCATGACGGCGGTGAGCGCCGCAAACACAGCAGCAATCGCCGTGATACGCAGATTATTTTTCGTATTTCTGTTCATTTTTAACAGTCCTTTCGGAATAAATAAGTCATAAAGCCTTGCAATTCTTTAATCTATGCCTTATAATATAACAAAATTGGTATTATTAAAATACCCAATATTCATAATTATTTAGTGTACAGTCAAAGGAGCTCCGCTCATGCCGTCGGAATTCAAATATTTAGCCATCTATAATTATTATAAGGAACGGATAGCGAGCGGGCAGATTGCCGGGGGCGAAAAGCTGCCGTCGGTTCGGGTCTGCGCGGCGGAACACGCGGTCAGCCGCACAACGGTGCAGACCGCCTATGACTTTCTCTGTGCCGACGGCTATATCACCGCGCGCCCGCAAAGCGGATACTATGCGAACTCCGCCAAGATTGCCGACCCGCAGGACCATGCTGTCCGCATACGGGCGGCGGAAAGCTTCCGCTACGATCTGGCAAGCGAGCGCGCCGATTCGGACAGCTTTGATTTTCGTCTTTGGCAGCGGTACATTAAAAGCGCGCTCCGACAAAGCGAGCGGCTGCTCAGCTACGGCGATCCGCAGGGCGAATACGATCTGCGCCGCAGTGTGTGCGACTATCTGAGGGCGCGGCGCGGCGCGGTCTGCTCCCCCGACAGCATCGTGATCGGCGCAGGCTCGCAGTCGTTGCTGTCCCTGCTTTTGCCGCTGATTCATGAGCGCCGCACCGTCTATTTCACCAACAGCGCCTACACGCAGGGGCAAACGATCTTCAGCGACGCGGGATTTTCCGTCACCGACCGCGCCGACGCGCAAATATGCTACATCACCCCCTCCCGCCTCACCCGCAAGGGCGATGTTATGCGCCCGACCGACCGATTTGCATTTGCCCGCCGCGCCGCGCAGACGGGTCAGCTGATCATCGAGGACGACTACGGCAGCGAACTGTCCGACGCGGGGCGCAGCGCCCCCTGCATACAGGGAATCTGCGGTGGCGACGCGGTTTATATCAGCACCTTTTCCAAGCTGTTGATTCCCTCAATCCGTATCGGGTTCATGATACTCCCACCCGCGCTTTTGGAAAAATACCGTGCCAAAAGCGAGCTTTACAACCAAACGGCGTCAAAAATCGAGCAGATAGCGATGAGTAAGTTTATTCAGGACGGCCATCTCAATTCGCAGATCCGAAAGATTCGCCGCGCCTATGCCGAAAAATCCCCCCGCGTCTGCTCGCTTGCCGAAAGTATATTGGGTGAATGCGCCGCCGTCTATCCCGAGGATTCGGGGCGCTATCTGCGGCTGTGTATCCACTGTGCGCTGTCCGCTCGGCAGATTGCAGACGAGGCCCGCCGACGCGGACTGCTGCTTCAGCCGATCAGCACCGGCGGCGATTCATTCATCCTCAGCTACTACGGCGTCGGTGAGGAAGAGCTTGCCGCATCATTTCGCCTGCTGAAAAGCATCGTATCCGCCGCTGAAAGCCTCTCGGCAAACCCGAACGTAAGGAAAAAGCCATGAACTGTTCTGTCACGAAAGGTGTATTGAGATTGATGAGAATTGTGCTTTGTATCGTGTTTTTGTCCGCCGCCGTATTCTTTTTAGCGCCGATCTTCCGCGGCATTTTGCATATCGGAATGGTGTGGCCCGCCGCCGTATTTCTGCTTTTTGCAGCGGCAGTCGCCTTCCCCGATGCGGTAAAAGCGGCGTTTTCGGGAAGGTTTCGGGTGGTATTTTATGCGCTGGCGGCGCTGATAGGCGCAGCGGTTCTTTGCGCGGCGTTTACGGCGGTAGCCATGACCAAGGCGAGTGCAAACGCCCCGAAAAACGGCGAGAAAACGACCGTCATCGTGCTCGGCTGTCAGGTCAACGGCAGTGAGCCGAGCCTGATGCTTCAAAGGCGCATCGACGCGGCATATGCCTATCTCAAAGACAATCCCGACGCTCTGTGTATCGCGTCGGGTGGCAGGGGCGAGAATGAGATCATGTCGGAGGCCGCCTGCATCAAAAGCGAGCTGATTCGGCGCGGAATCGCGGGCAGCCGCATTCTCACCGAGGAGAAATCCGCCAATACCGAGGAAAATCTGCGCTTTTCAGCCGAGATTCTGCGGCAGGTAGGGCTCGGTCCCAACGTGGCGATCGCGTCGGACGATTTTCACCAGCTCCGCGCGGGAATCTATGCCAAAAAGCAGGAGCTCGACCCCCGCGCGCTTGCCTGCCGCGCCGCGCCGGACGTTCGCGCAGGCTATTGGGCAAGAGAGATACCCGCGATCTTCAAGGCACTCCTCTTCGACTGACCGCCGCCCGCCCGATGAAAAATGAAAATCCGCGGAATAATGCGAAAAAATGTAAAAAAACACTTGACATTCCCCCCGCGATATGGTATATTATTTAAGCGCTCTTTTGAAGCGCGTTTATTCATTCGCTGGTGTAGCTCAGTTGGTAGAGCAGCTGATTTGTAATCAGCAGGTCAGGGGTT
>JBJEQI010000072.1:11550-13476 GCA_051881675.1 Acutalibacteraceae bacterium | reverse complement strand
AGCGCAAGCGTTCTCTCGTAGCAGCCGATGGACGTGCGGTGAATGATATAGGGATTCTTCTTCGAGCCGTCGCGATCCACGTATTCCATGCCGAATTTTTCGGCGAGCATCTGGTCAATCTGAATGGTGATGAGCGTATCCTCTTTGCCGTAGACGTTCTTGATCTGAATATCGAGCTTCGGACCGTAGAACGCCGCTTCGCCCACGCCGATTTTATAAGGAATCTCCAGGTGGTCGAGGATGCGCTGCATAACGCCCTGCGCCTCGTCCCACTGCTCGGGAGTGCCGATATATTTTTCGCGGTCGTTGGGGTCCCACTGCGAGAAACGGTAGGACACATCCTCATAAAGACCGAGCGTTTTGAGCATATAGATCGCAAGCTCCAAGCAACCCTTGAACTCCTCCTCCAGCTGGGCGGGAGTACACATCAGGTGCCCCTCGGAGATGGTGAACTGGCGCACGCGAATCAGACCGTGCATCTCACCGCTTGCCTCGTTGCGGAAGAGGGTGGAGGTTTCACTGAGCCGCATCGGCAGATCGCGGTAGGAACGGGCGCGGTTCAGATACGCCTGATACTGGAACGGGCAGGTCATCGGGCGGAGGGCGAAGACTTCATCGTCCTTTTCCTCGTCGCCGAGGACGAACATACCGTCTTTATAATGATCCCAGTGGCCCGACAGCTTATAAAGATCGCTTTTTGCCATGAGCGGCGTTTTGGTCAGCTGCCAGCCGCGGCGCTGCTCCTCATCCTCAACAAAGCGCTGAAGCAGCTGGATGATGCGGGCGCCCTTGGGCAGCATGATCGGCAGACCCTGACCGATAATATCGCTGGTGGTGAACAGCTCCAGCTCTCTGCCGAGCTTGTTGTGATCGCGCTTTTTCGCCTCTTCGATGCGGGCAAGATGATCGTCCAGCTCCGACTTTTTCGGGAAGGACACGCCGTAGACGCGGCAGAGCATCTTATTTTTCTCGTTTCCGCGCCAATAAGCGCCTGCGACCGATGTGAGCTTCACCGCTTTGATCGGCGAAACGCTCATCAGGTGCGGGCCGGCGCACAGATCGTAAAACTCGCCCTGCTCATAAAAGCTGATCTTTTCGCCCTTTGCCGCGTGCTCGCGGATCAGCTCTTCCTTGTAGATCTCGCCGTCGGCGGAAACCTTGGCGATCGCGTCGTCGGGAGAAAGATAATATCTCTTGATCTCGGGGTCTTCCTTGACGATCTTCTTCATTTCCGCCTCGATCGCCTCGAGGTCCTCGGGCGAAAACGGCTTTTCGACGTCCATATCATAATAGAACCCGTTATCAACGGCGGGACCGATGGCGAATTTGGTGTTCGGGAAAAGGCGGAGAATCGCCTGCGCCATGAGGTGCGAGGTGGTGTGCCAGAAGGCTTTTTTGCCGTCTTCATCGGCAAAGGTGAGAATATTCAACTCGCAGTCGCCCTCCAGCGTATCGCGCAGGTCGTGAATGACGCCGTCGACCGCGGCGCAGGTTGCGCTGCGATACAGCCCCATGCTGATCTGCTTCGCCGCGTCGGCAATGGTAATGCCGCTTTCAAACTCCATTACTTCGCCGTTTTTCAGTGTAACTTTGATCATAAACTATCATCCTTTCGGAAAAATTTGCGGTGAAATCAGCGGCATGAAAAACAAAAAAGCTCCACCCCGAAGACACGGGGTGAAGCTGCCGCTCCATGATTCCACCCGAATTGCGGTTCGCAAAACTAAACCGCCGCTCGATTCGGCCTTAACGCGGCCAAACGGTCCGACTTGCGCAAAAAAGCCATTTCGTCGGACTGCTTGCAAAACGGTACGCCCAAAACCATTCGCCCGCCGTCGCTTTCAGCCGGGGCAATGCCCTCGGCGGCGGCTCTCTTTCGGCAAATATGCGGCAAAGGCGCTTTTTGCTGTTCACGCAGTTGATATA
>JBJEQI010000072.1:0-11450 GCA_051881675.1 Acutalibacteraceae bacterium | reverse complement strand
CTCTTTCGGCAAATATGCGGCAAAGGCGCTTTTTGCTGTTCACGCAGTTGATATAGTATATGGTAACACCTTTGTGCGGATTTGTCAAGAATCGATTTTGATTTTGGGAAAGTTTATGAAAGAAAAACAAAACATATTGACAAAAATCGCACGGAAGTTTATACTGAAATCAACGAAATACGGGCGCTGAGTTTTTAGAAAGCGGCGGCGCTTGAGGAAATGGAGCTGAATCGGACATGAATGAGATGTTTCGGACCGATCTTACAAGAGTTTACGGCAGCGGCGGACCCTCGGTTTTACAGCGGGTCAAAATGCCGCCGGAGCTGAAGTATCTTCGCGCTTTTCGGTCTGCCGCCGCTGCCAAGGGGCGGTTTCGGCGAATCTTCGGCAAGCTTCTTCTGCGGCGGATGTCGCGGATAACGGGTATTCAGATCAGCCGTGAAACGCAGATCGGAAAGGGATTTTATATCGGTCACTTCGGCAGGTTGATCGTGAATCCCGAAGCGGTCATCGGCGATAATGTGAATATTGCCACCGGCGTTACGATCGGGCAGGAGAGCCGCGGCGTGCGCAAAGGCTGCCCGACGATCGGGAATAATGTGTGGATCGGAACCAATGCTGTTATTGTAGGCAAGATCACCGTAGGCGACGACGTTCTGATCGCGCCGCTGAGCTTTGTGAATTTTGATGTGCCCGCCCACTCGATCGTAATCGGCAATCCCGCGAAGATCATCAGCCGCGAGGGCGCGACGGAAGGGTATATTCTGAACAAAGTATAGCGCTTTTGCCGCCTTGTCATTGAATGTCATAACGCTTGTAGAATATAATCAAACCGCAGAGCATGGATAAAAATCTGTGCTTTGCGGTTTTTGCGTCGGACATTTTTCAGTGAAAGGAATGATAATTTATGACAAAGCGAGTGATCCGATACAAGATCGCAAACGATGAGATCACCCCGAACGCTGTGATGAACGGCGGCGTGGCGGGCGACAGCAACGCGACCGAGCTTGAATTTGATCTCGGCGACGCCGTTGTGAGCGTCGGCGACCGCATACACATTGAGGCGATCACGGGCGGCGGCGATTTTATGGCGTCGGACTACCTGACCCTTGCCGACGGCAAGGTGACCTATCCGCTGCCGTATGAGCTGACGGCGTCGGGCGGCGTTGCAACGATTCATCTGGTTATCTCGTCCGGCAGCGAGGATCGGGTGAAATATGCTTTCCCCGCGAAGGTTTCCTTTGCCGAATCGGCGGCAGGGGATATTGGCTATAACAAATACAAAAGCGGGCTGGTCGGCATTGCCGATGAGTGCCTGAGGATGAGAACAGAGGCGGAGAGCGTGCTTCATAATACCATGGACACGTCCTCCGCTGCCGCCGCCTCGGCTGCCGCGGCGAAGGAATCCGCCGAAGCCGCTGCCGCTGCGGCTGCCGGTGTGGCAGGCTCGGAGATCTGCTGCAACCTGATGTCCGCCGTTACGATCACGAAAAACGGCAATATAGACGGTTTTGTCGACTTTTTCTACGGCGGGGAGAAACATCGCTATTATATAGCCCGCAGCAAGTCGCTGCCTGAAACGGACGGAGAATATATACTGGCTATTTATAAGAACATGGACGTTCAGGAGATCGTTTTTCTAACCGGTTTCGAGGTGGATTATATTATGTTCGCGACCGTTGAACGAAAAAACAACAAGTTCTGCAATTATGCGCAGTACAGCGACTGGTCGCTCGGTCGGCAGATTGCCGCGCTTTCGCAAAGAGCGGAGGAAATCGCGGCGGTAGCGGAATCGGCGGCGGTGAGCAGCGATGTGGCAAACGAGTTTGCCGCCGTTCGGGGCGAGCTTGCCGAGGGGATGCTGAATCTGAAGAAGGAGCTGCTCGGCAAGTTCTCCAATTCGCTGACAAACACCGCTGTCGGCAGCAACATCATCGGTATAGACGATCTTTCGCCGATCTATCCCACGATCGCACTTTCAGCGGACAACGGCACTGCCGATGCAGCCGAAAACGTCAATATCAGCGTTTACGGCAGAAATCTGATTGACTACCGCGAGTATCAGGGCATCAGCCTGCTCGGAATGGATAAAAATGTAACCTATGAGGAACTGCCCGGCGGCGGATATAAGTTTACGGTGAGCCAAACGACGGTCAGCGAGTGCCAGATACGCTTCAATCCTGCGGCGAATAGGGTGTATTTTCCTGCGGGAAGATACCATTCTTACCGCATCAGCGATAAGGCGTATTTCTTCGCCAGCATCAAAGCCGCCGACGGCGACGGAAGCTATATCAGCGGGCGGGCGCGCTATGTGGATGTTCCGAAGCCTTTTTACGTTTACTATTTTTCCTACTATCTCGAGGTGGGAACACCGCCGGGTGAATACTATATTTATCCGCAGTTTGAGCTGGGGGATAAGGATTCGGAATATGAGCCGTATCAGGGCAAGCGCAATCTTTTGACGAATACCGTCGGCAGTGATTATCGCGTAGAAATTGACGGATTTACGCCCGCAACCACGATCGTGGCGATGAACGGTTCCTATGAGAAGGTGAATCTGAAAGCGCAGTATAATCAGGATCTGAATATTGTGATAAAAAATCTCAAAAATTAAATTTCCCCATACATTTCATCATCGGTTTCGGGAATACTGCTATTGATAAGCGATAAGCGGAATTTTTCGCATAAGCAGCAAAGGGATGATGAATGATGGCAAAACGAATCGGCAAACATACGATCCAGTTTGTGCATATGCCGACGGTCGCGGGCTTCGGAACCGCTGTGGGCAAAAAGGAGAGTGAGGGACCGCTCAAAGAGTGGTTTGATAACATTTTCACCGATACCAGCATGGGCGAAAAAACATGGGAGGCGGCGGAAAGCGATTATCTGAAGTCCGCCGTCACGACGGCGATCGAGCGCGCGGGGATCGCAAACAGCAGCATCGACGGCGTTTTTTCGGGCGATCTGCTGGATCAGTGTATCGCCTCGACCTTCGGGCTGAAAGAGCTGGAGCGCCAGCACGTCGGGCTGTTCGGCGCCTGCTCGACTATGGCGCTGTCGACCGCAATGGCGTCGATCAGTGTAGAATCGGGTGCGATGAACACGGCGATTGCCGCCACCAGCTCGCATTTTTGCTCGGCGGAGCGGCAGTTTCGTTTTCCGCTGGAGTACGGCGGAAAACGCACGCCCACCTCGCAGTGGACGGTGACCGGTTCGGGCGCATTGGTGATCAAAAACGAGGGCGCGGGCGCGGCGCATATCCGCTCGGTTACGCTCGGTCGGGTGGTGGACTACGGCGTGAAAGACGCCAACAATATGGGCGCCGCGATGGCGCCCGCCGCCTGCGACACGATCTGCCGCTTTTTCAGCGACACGGGAACGGCGCCCGATGATTATGAGGCGATATTTACGGGCGACCTCGGGCAGGTGGGCAGCGAGCTGCTCTGCAAGCTGACGGCGGATAACGGCTACGACATCCGCGACGTTCATGCCGACTGCGGCGTGATGATCTACGACCTTTCGGACACAGATGTTGCCGCGGGCGGTTCGGGATGCGGCTGCTCGGCTTCGGTGCTTTGCTCGTATATCATGAAAAGATTCGAGCGCGGCGAGTTTTCCAAGGTGCTGTTTTGCGCCACCGGCGCGCTGATGTCGCCGACCTCCTCGCAGCAGGGTATGTCGATACCCGGCATTGCCCATCTGATCGAATTTGTCAAATAATCGTCGGTGAGCCGCTCGAATTTCGGGCGGCTTTTGCGTTTTTTGGGGGCGCTCGGCGCGGGAGATTCGTATTATCTTCCTCACAATAGTAATAAAACTGTCCTTTTATTCATACATTTTAGCAAATGCTGAGTAGTGAAAGAGAGGACGCTCATGAAGACTAACACGAATATTTACAACGATATTGCCACACGCACCGACGGCGACATATATATAGGAGTGGTCGGGCCTGTCCGCAGCGGAAAGTCTACCTTTATCAAAAAATTCATGGATACACTCGTTATCCCGCATATCGGGGACGATTTTCAGCGCGAGCGGGCGAACGACGAATTGCCGCAGTCGAGCGCGGGCAGGACGATCATGACCACCGAACCGAAATTTATCCCCGAAAACGCGGTGCGGGTCGAACTGCCCGACAACGCGGCGTTTAATGTGCGCATGATCGACTGCGTCGGCTATATTGTTCCGAGCGCGATCGGATATATCGAGGACGATCAGCCGCGGATGGTCATGACCCCGTGGTATGACGAGCCGATTCCGTTTAATATGGCGGCGGAGATCGGAACGCAGAAGGTCATTAACGAGCATTCCACGATCGGACTCGTGATCACGACCGACGGCAGTATCAGCGACATTGACCGCGAGGAGTACGCCGAGGTGGAACAGCGGGTGATCGAGGAGCTGAAAAGCATCGAGAAGCCGTTTATTGTTCTGCTGAACTGCGTCGATCCCGACAGCGAGCGCTCGCGAGCGCTTGCCGCCGAGCTGAGCGAAAAATACGGCGTGTCTGTTATGCCGGTCAGCTGTGTCGAGCTGGACGAGGAGCAAATTCGACAGATCATCTCAACGATACTGTTTGAATTTCCCGTCCGAGAGGTGGCCTTTGAGCTTCCAAAATGGATGACGGCACTGCCGCTCGAGGACCCGCTCAAAAAAGAGCTGTGCGGCAGAATTTTCGATTCGGCGTCGGGCGCGGAGAGGGTTTGCGACTGCAAAAAGATTCCCGCGCAGATCGCGCAGTGCGACAAGGTGCAAAGCTGTGAGCTGACGGGTGTTGATCTCGGTCAGGGAGCCGTCAGGGTCAGCGTTTCGCTCGATCCGTCGTTGTTTTACGGTATGCTGTCGGAGATCTCGGGACTGAAGATCGGAAACGACCGCGAACTGCTGGAGCAGATCTCCGAGCTTGCCGCCGCCAAGAAGAAGTTTGACCGTGTGCGCGACGCGCTGGAGCAGGTCGAGCAGACGGGCTACGGTATCGTCATGCCCGAACTCAGTGAATTACAGCTGGCGCAGCCCGAGATCATGAAGCAGGGCGGGCGCTACGGCGTCAGGCTGAAGGCGAGCGCGCCGTCGATACATCTGATGAAAGCGAATATTACGACCGAGGTCACGCCGATCGTCGGCTCGGAGAAGCAGTCGGAGGAGCTTGTGATGTCGATGATGAGCGACTTTTCCGACGACCCGCTGAAGATCTGGGATTCCAATATATTCGGGAAATCCTTGAGCGAATTGGTGAACGAGGGTCTGCACGCGAAGCTTGCCAAACTGCCCGACGACGCCAGACAGCGGCTCAGTGAAACGCTGGAGCGGCTGATCAACGAGGGATGCAGCGGACTGATCTGCATTATTCTGTAAAATAAAACCGTCAAAACCGCCCGCCGATCATTCATCCGATCGGCGGGCGGGTATTTTTATGCGGTATGAGCGGTGATAGGAGCGGCGGCGAGCCGCACGATCTATTCTTTGCGATCGGCAATCTCCCTTACCTTTCGGCTCAGCACATTGATTGCGAACAGGTTCGGCGCCGCCATAAACGCATTCAGAATATCGGAGATTTCGAGCACCAGCGAAACCGGCAGGCAGGCGCCCCCGAAAATGACGGCGCAATAGAGAATCTTATAGATAACGACCGCCGCCTTGTGCCGAAACAGATAGCTACAGCAGGCGGCGCCGTAGCAGCACCATCCTACCGCCGCGCCGAAAGCGAACAGCGTGACGCACAGCGAGATAAAAACGGAACCGAACGAGCCGAATACGCGGCAAAACGCGGCGGAGGTCATCATGCTGCCGGGCAGATTTTCGCATCCCGCCGTCAGGATCACCAGTCCCGTCAGCGTGCACATAACGGCGGTGTCCAAAAACACTTCGAGCATACCGATCAGCCCTTGCCCGCGGGGGGTATTGTCCGCCGTCGCGTGGATGATCGGGGCGCTGCCCATGCCTGCCTCGTTGGTGAACATACCTTTGGAGAAGCCGTGTCTTACCGCGGCGCAGGTGAGCATACCGACTATGCCGCCGCCTGCCGCGATCGGGCTGAAAGCGCTGTTCCGGATCAAGGCGATCGACGGCAGAATACGAGCGCGGAACTTGATCAGCGCGATCGCGGCGCCTATGAAATAGGTGAGCGTCATCAGCGGCACGAGATAAGAGGTGAATTTGGTGATCTTTTTCGCCGTGCCGAAGATGACGCAGGCGGCGGCAACGGCGAGAAGAAGCCCCGATAGGACGCACAGGGCGGGACTTTGCGGTGCAACGGCTCCCGCGACGGCGGAGGACTGCGCGGCGGCGCCGATGCCGAAAGAGGCGAGTATTGTGGCAATGCTGAAAATTACGCTGAGCGGGCGGTATTTTTCACCGATGCCGCGGGTTATGTAATACATGGCGCCGCCCGTTTTTTCGCCGTTTTTCAGCGTGCGGTATTCCAGACTTAAAGCGACCTCGGCAAATTTGATGATCATGCAGAGAAACGAGGAGATGATCATCCAAAACAGCGCACCCGCCCCGCCGAGTGCGATCGCGGCGCCCACGCCGATGATGTTGCCCGTCCCCATGGTGCCCGAGAGCGCGGCGGACATAGCCTCAAAAGGCGAAGTTTCCCGATCGCTTTTGCGAAACATATGCGCCCCGCTTTTCAGCATTTCGCCGAACCGCCGTATTTGAAAAAACCGCGTTTTGACGCTCAGGCGCACGCCGGTCAGAATCAGCGCGCCGCTGAGAATGTATCCCCACAATATATGATTGATAAAATCGAGCATAGTCGGTTTCTCCCGTGGTTTCATACTGCGCCGCGTATAGTTGCGGCACTGTATTAAAGACTATGCCCGAAGGCGGCGGTTTATCCGTCGTAATCCTCGAGAATCCGCAAAAGTTCGCCGTCGTTTGCCGCCGCGATGCCGTTTTTGATGCGCGCGCGGTCCTTCAGCGGCAGGGATTTGACATAAATATCGGTGATCTCGCGCGGAACGCCGTCGGGGTCGTCGCTTTCTTTGTAAACGGCGATCTTGCCGTTGTATTCCCGCACGATGTAGCCGTCGGTTTGAACGCTTTTTGGTTCTTCGGCGGAAAAGTGCGGCG
Source organism: Acutalibacteraceae bacterium (assembly GCA_051881675.1). Lineage (GTDB taxonomy): Bacteria > Bacillota > Clostridia > Oscillospirales > Acutalibacteraceae > CAKRRH01. Next base: position 4,376 of record JBJEQI010000072.1, on the reverse strand, counting down.
AAAAATAAGAAACGCAGGTTATGATCAGCATTAAAGCGGAGATAATGAATATATATTTGAGTGCTTTTTTCATGCCAAATCCCTTTTCTTTCGGTGTATTCACTGCTATTATGGTTAAATATCGGCGAAATATTCGGTAAAAAGCGCTACGTTACAAAAATGTAATTTGAATTTTTGCTTGTGTTGTGGTATAATAACCCAAAAACGGTTATTACACCGCCGAAACGCCGTTTTTGCGGCTTTAATTTGTATTTTATCTGCTAGATGATCGGTATGATGATTGGTTAAAGAAAGAAGGCGTGAATATGCGTACCGAAAAACAAAGCTTTATCGACAAACTGCTCGGGGTGTTCGGATTCCGACGCCCGAAAAAGAGCGCGGCGAAACCGTCGTCTGCCGCCCGCAAAAGGGCGCCGTCGGGTTCTGCCGCCCGTTCGCATAAAAACGAGCTGTCTTCCAACCGAAGCGGCACCGGGCGCTCCCGGCGCGAAATGTCGGACGGTCTGATTCTCGACGACAATTTTGAGATCATTTCCGCTCCCTCGCGTTCAAAGAGCAAAAAGAAAAAAGGCAGGGGATTTTTAAAGGCCCTTTTGTCGATCTTTCTTGTCAGCGTTATCACCGTTTGCGTGGTGATCGGTTCCTTCCTCATTTATGTGTTCAAGTTCGTGGACGGAACGGTCGATCAGGACCTCAACAACTTGAAGCTGAAATACACCTCAGTCATCTATGCGCAAAGCGGCGAGGATAAGCAGGGGAATCCCAAATATATCGAGATGAAACGGCTTCACGGCAATGAAAACCGCCTTTGGATTGACATTAAGCAGATGCCCGACGCGCTGTCCAAAGCGTTTGTGTCCGCGGAGGACAAGCGGTTTTACACGCATACGGGCGTTGACTGGAAGCGTACCGCCTCGGCAATGGCAAACCTTGTTTTCCATTTTTGGGATACCGAGCAGGGCGGCTCGACCATTACTCAGCAGCTGATTAAAAACATCACCTCGGATAAAGAAACCTCTATTTCCCGAAAGATTCGCGAGATCATGCGCGCGCAGTATCTCGAGAGTCACTATTCCAAGGACGTTATCATCGAGTGCTACCTGAACACCATTCATCTCGGCCCCGGCATCGACGGTGTGGAGGTCGCCTCTAACTATTATTTCGACAAGCACGCAAGCGAGCTGAATCTTACGCAGGCGGCGTGCCTTGCGGCGCTGACCAAAAGCCCCGACGGCTATAATCCCTATAATTATCCCGAGGATAACAAGACCCGCCGCAACTGGGTCTTGGAGGAGATGCGCAAAAACGGCTATATTACCGCCGAGCAGTGCGAAGCGGCAAAATCCGCCGATCTCGGCCTGCGCGATAAGCCGTCCAGCGTGCTTTCCCGCACGGAAACGCTGGATGAGGGCGTCAATTCCTATTTCGTCGATACGGTCATCGAGGACGTTATCAAAGAGCTGATGAAGCAGAAGAATTACAGCTATGATTATGCCGAATCGCAGCTCTATTCGGGCGGATACAAGATTTATTCGACCGTTGATCTCAAGATTCAGGAAACGCTGGAAAAAGTCTTTCTTGACGATGATAATTTCATGAAAGTCACCACCAAAAGCGACGGCAGACCGCAGTCGGCGATGACGGTGATGGACTATCAGGGGCATATTGTCGGTATTGTCGGCGGCAGAGGCGAGAAAACGCAGGATCGCGTGCTGAACCGCGCGTTCCAGTCGCCCCGTCAGACAGGTTCTTCAATCAAGCCCGTTACCGCATACGCTCCCGCGGTCGAGTATAATAAGATCACTTGGGGCTCGCGGATGGAGGATAATTATGTCACCCGTCTGGACGGCGAGAAATGGCCTGTCAACTATTCCGGCTATTACAGCGGCAATGTTTCGATTCTGTATGCTTTGCAGCAGTCGCTGAATACCATTCCCGTTCGGCTGGTTCAGGATATGGGGCTGGAAACGGTCTATAAGTTTGCCACGCAGAACATGGGTATTACCACCCTGTATAATAACGAAGAGGTCAACGGTCAGGTCCTGAACGACGTCAACCTCTCATCTTTGGCGCTTGGCGGCTCGGAGGTGGGCGTTACCACCACAGAGCTGACAGCCGCTTACTGCCCGTTCGGCAACCTCGGAATTTACTATGCGCCGCACACCTTTACCAAGGTTCTCGATCAGTATGATAACGTGGTGATCGACACGACCGAGGAGAGCCACCGAGCCATGAGCGAAGAAACGGCGAATATTATGTGTGAAATGCTCCAGACCGTTACCACCAGAGGAACGGGTACGGGCGCGCAGATGGGCAGCTGGCCAATTATGAGCAAAACCGGTACGACCACCGGAACTAAGGATCGCTGGTTCGTCGGATGTACGCCGTATTATGCCGCCGCCGTTTGGTTCGGCATGGATAACAACGACTCGATGGGCGGGCTTTACAGCAACCCCGCGCTCAGGATCTGGAGAGCCGCCATGTCGAAGATCATGGAGGGCAAGGAGCTGAAAGACTTCCCCGAAAGCGACAGCGTTGTGTATATTCGATACTGCACGTCCAGCGGCAAAGTAGCGCGGTCGGGATGTTCGGACACATCCTACGGCTATTTCAAAAAAGGATATATGCCGGTTTGCGATTATCACTCGGGCGACAGCGTTTCGCCCGCGGATAAGCCTGCGCCCGTCGGGCCGCGGCAGGAAAGCTCGGACAGCGGCGATGATGACGATGATGACGATCGCAGCGAGCGCACCACAAAGCCGACAGCGAAGAAGCCGCAGTCTACCAAGCCTAAGCCGACAAAAGCGCCCGAAACAGAGCCGAAGACGCAGGCTCCTGCCACCGAGGCTCCGACCGAAGCGCCCGAACCCGATAATCCCGATGACGGCGAGTAAATCCTGCGGACTTATTGAGAATAAGAAATCCCCGCTCATGTCAGCCGTGAATCAGCCGACATTGGCGGGGATATTTTTGTTTACAGCATGATATAGATGAGCGCGTAAAGCAGAAAATCGTCGTTTTCGGAATCGGTCATTAACAGCATAATGATCAGTAAAAGCAGTGACTGGTCGCCGCCCGAGATCAGCTGTTTTAAATCGAGCGAACGGAGAAAGGACAGCGGCGCTTTGTGAGAAGTGCTGATGGCAGAGGGCGGCTGACCGTTTCGGCGGTTGCTTTTCTCATGGGGGCTGCCTTGACCGCCGCCGTGCGAATATCCTCCGCGGTGATCCTCCTGCGCGCCGCCGTGCGGCTTCGGCAGCGGCTTTTCGCCGCCGTCGCCGTTTGGGTTGCCCGCGGAGATATTGCTCTTTGAGCGGCGGCTCATTTCGCGTACCCGCCGCGCCGCCTCCTCCTGCATGGCGTGAATCTGCGCCAATGAATAGTCCGCCAAAGTCTATCACCTCTGTTGTGTCATAAGTGGGCCGGTCGACCTCCCGTGGGTTCGCCGCCGCGGTCAGAACATTTCAAACAGTCCCGAATCCTTGATCAGCGGCAAAAGTTTCAGCAGTTTCAGCATTTTAACGGCGGTGTCGGTCTTTTTTTGCCGTTCGGGCGACAGATGGGGCCTTAGCGCGGTCAGCAGCCGTATGCGGTCATCGTCGGCGTCGTTGCTTTTCAGGCTGTTCATCACTTTCATGATCGTGCCGAGCTGTTTCGGGTCGAGCGACAGCCCGCCCGAGTCGGGAAGCGAAAGCGCGCCGCCCGTTGGCGTTTCTTCGCTCACCTGCGGTGCGTTTTGCCCGCCCAGCAGTGAACCCGCAAGGCTTTTTACCATGTCCATGCCGTCGGGGTCGTTTAATATCTGCGTGATTTTCTCTGCCAGCTCATCCAATTGCCATCACCTGCGAAGCGTTAAGTTTTACTGCCGTTTTTGAATTTATTGATCAGTTCCTGTGCTTTCGGGGAGTTCAGTATTTGCTGGGTAGCCTGCTCGTTGTTGAGTATCGAATTCAGCTTTTGGATATCCTTGTCGCTCATTTTGGAGATAAAGTCCGTGATCTGACGCTTGGTGCCGTCGTCCGCTCCCGATGACGAGAGAATATCGTTGATTTTTTTCTTGTCTATCATTGAAATCACGCTCCTCATAGGCTATAATATGAGGTGTAAATCCGTTTTATGAGCGCCGAAAAGAAGAATCCGTTTATCGGACAAAGCGCGGCGTAGAATATCCGACAGGCAAAGGAGGATGCGCGATGAGAATACTGGCGATTTCCGATTCCCACGGGAACAACCGCCCGATCTATAAAGCGGTGGATATGCTGCGCCCCGACGCGGTGCTTTTCGCGGGCGACGGCGCCGCTGCCGCCGAAGAAGCGGCGGGCCTGCTCGGGCTGCCGTTTTATATCGTAAAGGGCAACTGCGATTACGGCGCGTTT
>JBJEQI010000071.1:0-3120 GCA_051881675.1 Acutalibacteraceae bacterium | reverse complement strand
GTCCGACATGGCAAAAACAGCGGTCATGTCGGGATATTTTCCGACCAGCTCCTTTGCCGCCGCGGCTCCTCCCTCAAAGGAATACTTGGCGGTGACATAGGCTTTGTCAAAATCAAAATCAAGGCGATGCTTTTTGAGCGCCGCGAGAAATCCGTTGTATCGTCTCAGCGATATCTCCGAGTTCTCGATATTGCCGCCGATCACGCCGATTTTTTTGTGACCGTGCTCGATCAGATAATTCGCCGAAAACTCTGCCGCCGAATCGTTGTCGGTGGAAACGCTCGACAGATTATCGTTGTTCACGTTGCCCGCCTGATTGGATATCAGCACGCAGGGAATGGCAATTTTTCGGAAATCCTCCTCGTATCTTCCGGGGTTTCCGCCGAGAAAGATGATTCCCAGCGGCTTGCGCTCATAATAGATCCGCAGCGCCGCCTTCGCCTCGTTGTCGTATTCGTCCAAAACCGCCACGCTGGAATTATACGGTGTGTGTGCGATCTGCTTTTGTATCGTTTCCAGCAGCGAGTTCAGCAGAATGTTCGACGTTCCTTTTACCAAAATAACGATCGTCTTGCTTTCCTGCTGTTTGAGATGCTTGGCGTTTTTATTGAGCACAAATCCGTGACGGTTGACAACCTCGAGAACCTTTTTTCTCGCCTGTTCGCTGACGTCCGGGTGATTGTTGAGGACGCGCGACACCGTTACGACCGCGTAGCCCGATTCTTTTGCTATATCCTTGATGGTCATTGACTGAATCTCCGTTTTTTGAATCATTCCGCGTGATATATATTATCTATTGTACCCCTGTTTATCGGATTTTGCAATTGTTTTTCAAAAATTAACCGCTTTTGCGGGGATGTCGGCGGTCGATCGGCGGTTTCCCCGCGCCTTTGCCGCGCCGCCGACGGCAAACCTCGGCAAAGCGCCGCGCCTTATCCCTTGACCGCTCCTGCGATAACGCCTTTAATAATATATTTCTGGCAGGATATGTAGAAAATGATGATCGGGATGATCGCCAGAACCAACATAGCCATAAACCCGCCGTAGTCGGTCGAGCCGTAGGCGCCCTGCATGGCGATCTGTATCGCAACGGGAACGGTTTTGCTGCCCGTTCCGAGCACCAGATAGGGCAAAAGATAATCGTTCCAAATCCACATCGCATTGAGAATGGCAACGGTGATTGCCGTCGGCTTCAGTATCGGAAGCACAACCAAAAAGAAGGTCTGAAGCGGATTGCATCCGTCAATCGTCGCCGCTTCCTCAATCTCAAGCGGAATGCTCTTGACAAAGCCCGACAGCATAAACACCGACATTCCCGCGCCGAAGCCGAGATACACGATCACAATGCCGAAAACATTGTCGAAATGAATGCGGTTGACGATGAACGCCATCGTATACATAACCATCTGAAACGGCACGACCATGCTGAACACAAACAGATAATAGAGTGTTTTCGTAATTTTCGATTTCACACGGATGATATACCATGCGGTCATCGAAGTGCAGAGTACGATCAGCAGCACCGATGCCACGGTGATAAACAGCGACCGTCCGAACGCCGCGAAGAACCCCGACGAGGTCAGTCCGTTGAGATAGTTTTCAAATCCGACAAACGTTTCGGAGTTCGGCAGACTGAACGGCGCGCTGGAGATGAAAAAGCGGGATTTGAACGAGTTGATCAGCACGATCGCGATCGGCACCAAAAACAGCACCGCCAGCAGTAATAGCACGATAAAGGCAATGACCTTTCCGACTCGCTTTTGCTCTTTCATGCCAAATTCCTTATTCGGTTTCATCATTGCTCAACCTCCTTTGACCCTGTCAGCCGCAGCTGTAAAAATGCAAGCAATGCGACGATCAGAAAGAAGATAACCGCCTTCGCCTGACCGACTCCCTGCCAGCCGACGCGCCCGTAGAAGGTGTCATAAATATTCAGCGCCAGCATCTGCGTCTGCCGCTCGGGCGCGCCGCCCGTCAGCGCCAGATTCTGGTCAAACATCTTAAACGAATTGGTCAGCGTCAAGAACATACAGATTGTGATCGAGGGCATGACCATCGGTATTTTTATCTTAAACAGCGTTTTGATCGGTGAAGCGCCGTCGATCGAGGCGGCTTCGGTCAGATCGCCGGGAATGTTTTGCAGTCCCGCAATGTAAATGACCATCATATAGCCGATCAGCTGCCAATTAGTCAGTATGACAAGCCCCCAGAAGCCGTATTCCGCTTTATAGGAAAGATCCACGCCCCATGAGGACAGCACGCCGTTGATCAGCAGATTCCATATGTAACCCAACACGATTCCGCCGATCAGGTTCGGCATGAAGAAAACCGAGCGGAAAAGATTGGTTCCCTTGATTCCGCGGGTCAGCAGCAACGCCAGCGCAAACGCAAAGACGTTGACCGTGATGATAGACGCCACCGTAAACAGCGCCGTAAACCCCAGCGCATGAAGAAAATCGCTGTCCTGCGTGAAGGCACGAATATAGTTGTCGAAGCCGACAAATTTCGCATTGGTGACGGTGGTGAATTTTGTAAAAGACAGATACACGCCCATCACAAACGGCGCAATAAACGCTATGCAAAACGCCGCAAATGTCGGCAAAATAAATACGGGGAAGTATTTTCTGAGTGATTTTCGCATATTTCCGACCGTTCCTTTCTGTTTTGATCATAAATCAAAGCCGCCCTGCCTTTTCAAAGCAGGGCGGCAGGAGTTCCTCGCTATCCGGACAGCATTTCGGCTGTGTCTGCGGCTGTATCTGCGCCGCGGCGCGAACCGTCAGTTTTCGGTGCGCACATCCGTTTTATTTGGACGCCGCACTCTCGCTTGCCCAATCGTCAACAACGCTCTTTACAACCTCATCCCATGTTTTCTCGCCCTGTGCGTAACGCAAAAGTGACGAGCCGAAGTTGTTTTTGAAAGTCTGCGACGGGAACAGTGTAAAGTTCCACGGAACGGAGGTGATGCCGTCCTTGCTCATCCAATTAAGAACTTCCTTTGCCAGCGGATCGGTCGGCGTTTCATTATCGGCAAAGGTGTCAAACAGAGCGATGAATCCAAGCTTATTGGTAACCAGATCCTTTACCTTTTCGCTGCAATAGCGACAGTAAACAAAGACC
>JBJEQI010000070.1:0-3130 GCA_051881675.1 Acutalibacteraceae bacterium | reverse complement strand
AAGGGGCATATTGCAAGACAAAATCGGGCACCGCCGATATTCTGCGGTGCCCTGTTCTTGCATTATTCGCTGTCTTTTTCCCGATCCTCGCTGATACGCCGCTCGATCATCATATCCTTGACTTTCATCAGTCTGGTCTGCGAGCTTCTCTCGCTCTCGTCCAGCTTCATGGTGATCATTTTGATCGTATCGGTCAGCTGAGGGATCATGACGTGCTCGAGCGCGTTGACGCGCCGGCGCGTCTTCTCGATCTCCGCCGCCAAAAGCGCCGCCGACTTTTCACATTCGGCAAGTTTCAGCATATCGGGCAAAACGGCGCTGAGCGCATACACCGCGTCATCCAGATCGGAATAGGTGTATGCCAGTCCGTATGCGTAAATATCCGACGGGTCGGACGATTTTGTGCGCACGTCGAACACAGGGACATCCACGCTCATCACATTGCGTGTGCGAACCTGAAGACTGACCTCCTGACGCGGCGCCATGAGCGCCGTGTTCACGACCTCGGGCTGCATGACCGAACAGGCGGTCACAAAATGGGCGTTAGCGTCGCTGATCGCCTGCTCCACCTGACGGCGGAGCTTTTTATTCTCACGCACCAGTATCAAAAACTGCCGCATCAGCTCATCGCGCTTGTCTTTGAGCAGTTTATATCCCCGCCTGGCAGTCACCAACCGCTTTTTCAGGCGCGACAGCTCCATTCTGGTGGGATTTACATTCATCACAGCCACAAAACCGCTCTCCTTTCCGCGTGGGTTCGCCGCCTATCAGTCGGCGTCATAATACATATCCAGATATTTGTCGTCAATGCGCTTCAGCTCCGAGCGCGGCAAAATCCGCAGCAGCTCCCAGCCGATGTCCATCGTTTCGGCGATGGTGCGGTTGGTATTACTCCCTTGGGAAACATAGCGGCTCTCAAACTCATCGGCGAATTTCGCATACAGGCGGTCGATCTCGGTCAGCGCCGCCTCGCCGAGAATGACCATCAGCTCCTTTGCCTCTTTTCCGCGCGCATAAGCGGAGAACAGCTGATTCATCACATTCGCATGATCGGCGCGCGTTTTGCCCTCGCCGATACCTTTGTCTTTCAGTCGCGAAAGGCTCGGCAGAACATTGATCGGCGGCTGAATGCCCTTGCGGTACAGCTCGCGCGAGAGGATGATCTGACCCTCGGTGATATAGCCCGTCAGATCGGGAATCGGATGCGTCTTATCCTCCTCGGGCATGGTCAGAATCGGAATCAGCGTGATCGAGCCGTCCTTGCCCTTTTGCCTGCCCGCACGCTCATAAAGCGAAGCAAGATCGGTATACATATATCCCGGGTATCCGCGCCTGCCGGGGACTTCCTTGCGCGCCGCAGAAACCTCGCGGAGCGCGTCGGCATAGTTGGTAATATCGGTCATGATGACCAAAACGTGCATCCCCTTGTCAAAGGCGAGATATTCCGCCGCGGAGAGCGCCATTTTCGGCGTGGCAATACGCTCGATCGCAGGGTCGTTGGCAAGATTGACAAACATGACCGTGCGGTCGATCGCGCCTGTTTCGGTGAAGCTGCGGACGAAATAATCCGACTCTTCAAAGGTGATTCCCATAGCGGCGAAAACAACGGCAAACTGCTCATCCTGCCCGAGAACGGTCGCCTGACGGGCGATCTGCGCGGCAAGCTCCGCATGAGGAAGACCCGAGGCGGAGAAGATCGGCAGCTTCTGCCCGCGGACAAGCGTATTCAGCCCGTCGATCGCCGAAACGCCCGTCTGAATAAACTCCTGCGGATAGTTGCGCGCCGCAGGATTCATCGGCGTACCGTTAATATTCACACGCTTTTCGGGGATGATCTCGGGCCCGCCGTCTTTCGGGCGGCCGAGTCCGTCAAACACGCGCGAGAGCATATCCTCGGAAACGGCAAGCTCCATCGAACGCCCCAAAAACCGCACCTTGGAATCGGCGAGATTGATTCCCGCTGAATTTTCAAAAAGCTGAACCAGCGCGTCGGAACCGTTGATCTCCAGCACACGGCAGCGGCGAACGCCGCCGTTCGGCAGTTCGATCTCGCCCAGCTCGTCGTATTTGACATTTTCCACGCCGCGAACCAGCATCAGCGGTCCCGCGACTTCTTCGATAGTTCTGTATTCTTTCGGCATAACCGTTCACCTCTTATTCATTATCCGCGATGATACCGCCCAGTTCCCGATCCAGCTCGGCGGAAATATCCGCAAATTCGGCGGCAATGTTATCCTCGCTTTGATACTTATATCTGCCGATGCGCTCGCGAACGGGCAGCGAAATGACAGCGTCGATCGAAGCGCCGTTTTGCATAGCGGCAAGCGATTTATCGTAAAACAGAATGATCAGCCGCATCATATTATACTGCTTTTTCAGCGACGTATAGGTATCGGTTTCGTGAAACGCGTTCTGGTGCAGAAAATCCTCTCTCACCGAGCGGGCGGCTTCCAGCTTCAGCCTGTCTGCGCCCGAGAGCGCGTCCATACCGACCAGCTGAACGATCTCCTGCAGCTCCGCCTCTTCGGCAAGCAGCGTTGAGATGCGCGATCGGTATTCGCCCCAATCCTCGGCGACGTTTTTGGCATACCAATCGGCCAGCCCGTCGGCATACAGTGAATAAGATGTCAGCCAGTTGATTGCGGGGAAATGCCGCTTATAGGCAAGATTCGAATCCAGCCCCCAGAAGACCTTGACGATGCGGAGCGTTGCCTGCGAAACAGGCTCGGAAATATCGCCGCCGGGAGGAGAAACCGCGCCGATTACCGAAAGGGCGCCCTCTGTTTCCCCGCTGCCGCTGACGATGTGGAAATAGGCGTTGGAGGTCGCCCGGTACACCGCCATGTAAAACAGGGCGAAGATCAGATAACAGGCCGCGGTGCAGCCCGCCAGCAGCCCCACATTCGTCAGGTTGAACAGCAACAGCAGCCTGCGGATCATGGGAAAGGCGAAGCACAGGTGCAGCCCCGCCGTGACCAGGGGCAGGAAGAACACGGTCAGCATCTGGGAATTGATGGAGCTGCGGATCTCCCTGCGGGTCATGCCCACCTTCCGCATGACGGCAAACCGCTTCTGATCCTCGTAGCCCTCGGAGACCTGCTTATAGTAGAGGATCAGCGCCGTGGCCAGC
>JBJEQI010000069.1:0-3176 GCA_051881675.1 Acutalibacteraceae bacterium | reverse complement strand
CTCTTCGCTCATGCCTTGCTTGGTTCCCGCAAAATAACTGGACGTCCACAAAAAGCAGGTCGCCTCGCCGGCACAATAAGAAAAGAAGGCGATCATTGTCAGGATAACGCCGGGGCGCTTTAATGTTTCTGTGATTCCTGCGCTTTCCTCGGCTGTCTGCTTGTCTTGCTCGCTGCCGCCTTTCCATAACGGCAAAGACAGAATGCAGATGAAAAGGATGCCGATTTGTATGTAGGCGGTCCAGCGGTAACCCTCATTCCAGCGCGCATATTTCAGCGCCAGCGCCATAAGATTCGGGCTGATGATCGCGCCGAGCCCGTAAAAACAGTGCAGAAAATTCATTACCGATGAAGAATAATGATTCGCTACATAATGATTGAGCGACGCGTCGATCGAGCCGGCACCCAACCCATAAGGCACGGCGAACAGGAACAGCATCCAATACTGTGAGGTGAATGAAAAGCCGATAAGACCCACGACGGTTAAAAAAATTGAGGCGATCACGATCCATTTGGTGGCGAATTTTTTTATCAACCTCGGCCCTGCAAGCGCCGAAATGATCGTCATAAACGAGATCATCATGGAGACATAACCTGCGTAGGATGAGGGAACATGAAAAGCAGCCTGCATGGTCGGCCATGCAGAGCCGAGCAGCGAATCGGGCAGGCCGAGGCTGATAAAAGCAAGGTAAATTACTGCGATAAGAAGTGATGCCATAGAGTATTTCTCCTGTTGATGGATGCGGAATACTGGGATACAGCGGCAGAGATCAACCTCAGCCGCTGCTTTTATATCGTGAATATGCGCTTATCCCGAGCCGATCGGCTAAGAAAATCAGTTCAGCAACGAAAAGCGGAACTCGGTGATGGTTTTTTGCTCTTCACCCGCCTGCACATAGGCAAACGGGAAATTCGGCTGATTCAGCGCGTCGGGATAGAATTGCGTTTCGAGCGCTACGCCGCGCCTGTATGTAACCTTGGATTCGCCCTTGCCGGGGTTGCCGCTTTTTTTGAGCCAGCCGCCGCAATACAGCTGAATGCCGGGGCGATCGGTCCAAACCTCCATTTTTCTGCCCGATTTCTCATCGGCGAGGATCGCCGCGAGCGCAAACTCGCCCGATTTCGAGCGCAGGCAGTAGTTATTATCGTATCCGACGTCGCCGAGCACGGCGCGGAACGGTTCGTTAATGCGGTCGCCGATTTTATGCATAGAAGTGAAATCCATCATCGTGCCCTTGACCGCGCCGAGTTCGCCCGTCGGGAGCTGGTTTTCATCGGTTTCGGTGAAATAATCCGCGTTGATCAAAAGCAGATGATCTTCGATTGTTGCATCGCTCTTGCCCGACAGATTGAAATAGGCGTGATTGGTCGGATTGGCGACGGTTTTTTTGTCCGACAGGATCGTATATTCCAGCCGCAGCACGTTGTCATCCGTGAGGGTATATTTCACCGAAAGGGTGAAGTTGCCGGGGAAGCCGTCCTGCATATCGGGCGAGAAAAACGAGAAGGTGACGCTGTTGTCGGTCGTTTCCTCGACTTTCCAGATGTTAAAGCTGAATCTTCCGCCGCCGTGGAGCGTCCAGCTGCCCTGATTTTTGGGGGTATGATACTCGGTGCCGTCAACGGTGAATTTGGCGTCGCGGATGCGGTTGGCATATCTGCCGACCACCAGTCCCTGATAGCCATAATCGGACAGGGCATAGTATTCGGGATCGTCGAATCCGAGCACAACGTCGGCGACAACGCCGTTTTTATCGGGCACATTCAGCGCTTGAATGCCCGCGCCGAGGGTTTGCAGGCTGACCGACATACCGTTGCTGTTGGTGATCGTGTAAAGCTCGACGACCTCGCCGCTTTTGAGGGTTCCGAAGATTGATTTATTAATGCTCATAATACCATAACTCCAATAGGAAAAATTTGCGACCGCTCTGCGACCGTTTATTGATATAAGTATAAATCATATCGACATAAATAACAACATTTTTTTGCGAATCCAAGGGATAAACGGGCTTTTTTCAGCCGAATTTTTTGAGGTATAAAAAGACCGCGGCGGGAAAGGCGCTCCGACCTCTCCGCCGCGGGGGTTATGTTAGTTTTATTCGACTTATTCGACCGATACGCCTGCTAAATGCTGTCTGAGAATCAGTACATCCGAAATGCCGATCGCGCCGTCCTCATCGGTGTCGGCGTTTTGCAGATTGATTATAACATCGCCGCCCGAAAGGTGCTGGCGGATGACCAAAACATCGGTGATGTTGATTTTGCCGTTTTCGTCCGCGTCGCCTCGGACAACCGCCGAGCTGTCAACCATGGCGGTCGCCTCGGCGCTCTCACCCTCGCCGAACGGATTGACTGCCTGGACGTAGAACGTATGCTCGCCGTCGGCAAGGTCGCGGAATCTAAAGCTTGTTTGCGTGATCGTTTGCCATGCTGTGCCGTCCTTGGAAACGCGGTAGCAGCAATCGCGCGCGGCGTTCCATTGCAGCGTGACCGAGCTGCCCGAAACGGTGGCTTTGACATTTTGCGGGGCGGCGGGCAGACTGAGCTTTTTATAGAGCATAAACGGTTTGCCGTTCGCGTAGCCCGAGAACACCCCGCGGCTGGAATCGCTGAGCTGATAAGCGCCGTCGACGAGATAAAGCCCGTCGGACTTTTTGACTATGGCAATACGGTGATCTGCGTCGGCGCGAAGCTCAGCTTTCGCGTCGGTAACGGCGAGCGTTCCCGCCTCACAGCTTACGGCGAAACGGCCGTCCGCTCCTGTGATCGTCCATTCGCATCTGTCGCCGTCCGCTGTCGCAAAAGCTTCGCCGCTGATTCCGAGATCGGTCGGGGTAAAGCCGGTTCTGCCGTTGTTTGTTTTAACCTCATGGGAAACGGCGCGGAATTTCGGAATATTGCCGCTGCCCGCAAACACGATCAGATGCTTTTCGCCGCTGGCGATCTCTGCGGGGTCGGTGACAGCGGTATAGAGACTTTTTCCGTTCGGCTGCAGGGCGGTGAGGGTGTAGACAGCGCCGGCGCGGCTGCTGCCCGAAACGGCGGTGACGGTGATCTCAGCCGTTCCCGCGGCGAGCGCGCTGACAGCCGCACGGCGCCCGTCGGCATAGACGGCAAACACATCGGGATTGCTCGATTCCCAGTAATAGGTCGGATTGGGCAGATTGAACGCCTCCG
>JBJEQI010000068.1:0-3188 GCA_051881675.1 Acutalibacteraceae bacterium | reverse complement strand
ATCAAGGCGCGTGTTGCTCAGATTCGCTCGCAGATCGAGGCGACCACCTCCGATTTCGACCGCGAGAAGCTCCAGGAGCGTCTTGCGAAGCTCGCGGGCGGCGTTGCCGTTATTAAAGTCGGCGCGGCGACCGAGATTGAAATGAAAGAGAAGAAGCTGAGAATCGAGGACGCTCTTTCGGCTACCCGTGCGGCTGTCGAAGAGGGTATCGTCGCCGGCGGCGGAACCGCGCTGATCGACGTTATTCCGCAGGTTAAGGCGCTTGTTGACACGCTCGAGGGCGATGAAAAGACCGGTGCGGCGATCGTTTTGAAAGCGATCGAGGAGCCGATTCGTCAGATCGCTTACAATGCGGGTCTTGAAGGCTCGGTCATCATCAATACCATCGTTAATTCCGACACTGTCAACTATGGCTTTGACGCGTATAACGAGGAGTATGTGGATATGATCAAGGCGGGTATCGTCGACCCGACAAAGGTTACCCGTTCGGCGCTTCAGAATGCGGCGTCCGTGGCTTCGATGGTTCTCACCACCGAGTCGCTTGTCGCCGACAAGAAGGAAGACGCTGCCGCTGCCAATGCCGCTGCTGCGGCGGCCGCACAGGGCGGAATGGGCGGAATGTATTAATTTCACAAGCAGTTATCATCAGTTCGGGGCGGGCGACCGTCCCGAACTTTTTTGTGGCGCGTTGACCGCGTTTTCGGCGCAGTTTGCGCAAAAATTCATTGACTAACCGATCGGAATCATATATAATAGTAGTCGTGCGTGATATTGCGCGCGGGATCGTTTGATTCTCAAAAACGCGTATATGCGAACACGGTTATTCGGGAGGAGTTCTTTGATGATAAAAGCGGCGCTTTTTGACCTCGACGGCACGCTGCTGCCGATGGATCAGGAAGCCTTTGTAAAAGAGTATTTTTCGCGGCTCGGCGCGTATTTAACAAAGCACGGATTCGACGGAGCCGCGCTTTGCAAGGCAGTTTGGGCGGCGACTAAAGCCATGATTGAAAATGACAGCGATGAGAGCAACGAGGAGCGGTTTTGGCAAGCGTTTTATGCCGCCGCGGGAGTGGACGCGAGTATTCGCCCGCTGATCGATCGGTTTTATGATAACGATTTTCACAGTGTTTCTGCTTCCTTCGGCGCCAATCCCGCCGCCCGGCAGGCTGTGCGGCTTGTCAAAGACGCAGGCGCTATGGCGGTGCTGGCTACCAATCCGATCTTTCCCGCCGCGGCGACCGCCTTTCGCGCGATGAGCGCGGGGCTGTGCGCGGATGATTTTTCGCTGATTACAACATATGAAAACTCAACGCGGTGCAAGCCGAATCCCGATTATTACCGCGAGATTCTGCGTAAGATCGCCGTTCGCGCCGAGGAGTGCATCATGGTCGGCAATGACGTCAAAGAGGACATGATAGCCGGCACACTCGGGATGAAGACATTTTTGCTGACGGACTGCCTGATCAACACCGAAAACGCAGATATTTCACCCTATCCGCAGGGCGGGTTTGATGAATTGATCGCTTATTTAACGGAGGAACTTTAAGATGAGCAAGATAGTGATAACGACCGATACCAACAGCGGCATTACGGCGGATGAAGCGGCGAAAGCGGGGATTCCTCTGCTTGCCATGCCGTTTATTGTAGACGGCAGGGAGTATTTCGAGGGGGTCGACTGCACCTATGAGCGTTTTTTTGAAATGCTGGAGGGCGGCGCGGATGTTTCAACGTCGCAGCCGTCCGTTGCGTCGCTGACCGATTTTTGGAAAGGGCTTCTCAAAGAGTATGACAGCATTGTGCATATTCCCATGTCGTCTGCGCTGAGCAGCTCCTGCGCAACGGCAAAGGCGATCGCCGAAGAATTCGGCGGCAGGGTGTTTGTTGTGGATAACAAGCGCATCTCGATCTCACAGCGCACCTCGGTTTATGACGGAATGGCACTGGCAAAACAGGGTATGAGCGCCGAGCAGATCGCGAAAACGCTGGAAGAGCAGTCTTATGATAATTCGATCTATCTTGCGGTGAATACGCTGGAGCTGCTCAAAAAGAGCGGGCGCGTCACCAAGGCGGGCGCGGCGCTGGCGACGGTTTTGAACTTGAAACCCGTTTTGCAGATTCAGGGCGGCAAGCTCGACGCGTTTGCCAAGGTCAGGGGAATGGCGAATGCCGAGAACACGATGCTTGAGGCGGCGAAAAAGGACCTTGAAACCCGTTTTAAGGGTCAAAAGGTTCGAATCGACGCGGCGTATTCAGGCGATGAAGCGCCGGCGCTCGAGTGGCTGGAGAAGATGCGTGACTATTTCGGCGACAGCACAATCGAGCTCCACCGCCTGCCGATCAGCATTTGCTGTCATGTCGGCGCGGGGGTTAAGGCGCTCGGCTGTATCCGGTATGTCGACTGAATCGGTGGGGTATTCGCCGATCGGTCATCCGATGCGGCAAAAATACTGCGAAATATATTGCAAAAAACAGCAAAAATAGAATAGCACAAGCGGCTTGATCAGAGTTTGATCAAGCCGCTGTTTTTATCGGGAGAAAAAATTTCGGCTGTGCCGTGGCGTATCCCAAAAAATGCTTTCATATAAAAAGAAACTCCCACCGCAAAATCGGATTTTCCGATCACTGCGGTGGGGTTGATTATGCGGTTCTCTGGCAGATGTTTGCTATCAAAACAACATCCGCAATCCGTCAGCACCGACGAGCAAGCTTACGACCACTGCGCGGCGGATGCGTCGACATAAATCGTGCGAACGCCGTTGTCATCAGCGGGTGCTGATACGTTGGATTCTTCTTCCTTGGGAGCGGGATTGTTGCGCTCCGTCAGGAATTTAGCGGCAACCTGCGGGAAGAGGGCATAGGACAGAACGTCCTCCTCGCATTTAGCGAGATCTTTGGATTCTTCCTTATATTTCTCAAGCTCAGGCTCGATCAGATCGGCAGGACGGCACTCGATGATCTCGGCGTCGCCGATCGCTTTTTTGCGCACCTCTTCATTGACAGTGCCGGGGAGCTTGCCGTATTCGCCGCGGAGCAACGCCTTGGACTCCTTGGTGAAGACCTTATAGCGCTCGCCCGAGAGCACGTTCAGCACCGCCTGAGAGCCGACGATCTGGCTGGACGGAGTAACCAGCGGCGGGAAGCCAAAATCTTCCTTAACGCGCGGAACTTCGGCGAGAACTTCATAATAC
>JBJEQI010000067.1:0-3190 GCA_051881675.1 Acutalibacteraceae bacterium | reverse complement strand
ACTGCCCGATAAGTCGGGCAGCGCTCCCCGCGCGGAAGAAATCCGCGCAAAAAAATTCAGCGCGGTGATTTACCGCCGAAAAAAGGAGAAAAGACCATGAAAATCAAAAAACTGCTTTGCTTATGCGTTACGCTTATGCTGGCGGTCGGATTAGTCAGCTGCGGGCAAAGCGCCGACAAAAAAATCAATCAAAACGGCGACATCGTTCAATATGAGTTAAAAGACATCCGGTTAACCACCGAATATCAAACGATGAAATACAAAAACAAAGAAAAGTTTTCACCGAACGGTCTCAGCTATATCAATGTTATTGTAGCCGATTCTTCCGACAGCGCTTCCTTGCATTATAATCTGGTCGTATATGACTCAAACAACAATAAGCAAAATTCCTTTACGGATGTAGAAATGAACCGAATTAATCAAGAAGGAACTCTCAGCTGCAAAGTCGACCCGAACGGATATTTCACCTTAGAGGTCAAATGCTCCTCCGCTGAAAACGTCAGCACACGGGAGAACGGAACGGTGGATATTCTGCTCTATTAACACATCATGCAATGCATGATGCAAACTGCCTGTAATCTGCCGAGGCGGCGCCAAACGCGCCGCCTCTTAAAGTTTATGCCCTGATCTCCCGCGCCGCAAAATTTGATGAAACTATTGACAAACCGCCCGATACGTATTATAATAACACTGTCATCTTATCAAGAGCGGCGGAGGGAAAGGCCCTGTGAAGCCCGGCAACCTGCCTTTGACGATTCCCGTCAGGAGCGTGGTGCCAAGTCCTGCGATTGGATTTCGCAAGATGAGGTCGATATGAATTTCATTCATAACAAAGACTGATCCCCGCGGTAAGACAAGCCTGCGGGGATTTTTGACGTTTGATAAAATGATTCAAAAACGATTGCACGGCAGATCGGCAAAATGAAAGGAAATGCGAAAAATGAAAAAACTGTTTACATCCGAATCGGTCACCGAGGGTCATCCCGATAAACTCTGCGATCAGGTATCCGACGCGATACTCGACGCCTATATTGCGCAGGATCCCTACGCGCGAGTCGCCTGCGAAACCTTTACCACCACAGGCTCCGTGACCGTCATGGGCGAGATCAGCTCGTCTGCTTCGGTCGACATTCCGAAAATCGTGCGCGACGTTGTCTGCTCGATCGGCTACTGCGGCGGCGACTCGGGATTCGACGGCAATTCCTGCGCGGTCATAACCTCGATCGACAAGCAGTCGGCGGATATTGCGCTCGGCGTGGACAAGTCGCTCGAGCAGAAGAACGGCGACAGCGACGAGGAAAGCGAAAACGGCGCGGGAGATCAGGGCATGATGTTCGGCTACGCCTGCGACGAAACCGAAGAGCTGATGCCGCTTGCCGCCTCGCTTGCGCACAAGCTCTCCAAGCGCCTGACCGACGTCAGGAAAAGCGGTCTTCTCCCCTATTTGCAGCCCGACGGCAAAACGCAGGTAACGGTGGAATATGATGAAAACGACCGCCCCGTGCGCGTGGATACCGTTGTTGTTTCCAGCCAGCACAGCGCCGCTGTGGACATTGAAACGCTCAGGCGAGACATCAAAAACGAAGTCATTCTGAAGATCATCCCCGCCGAGCTGCTTGATGAGAACACCAAGTATTATATCAACCCGACCGGAAGATTCGTCATCGGCGGTCCCTGCGGCGATACGGGGCTGACCGGTCGCAAGATCATTGTCGATACCTACGGCGGCTACGCCCGCCACGGCGGCGGCGCTTTTTCGGGCAAGGACCCGACTAAGGTTGACCGCGCGGCGGCATATGCGGCGCGCTATGCTGCCAAAAACATTGTTGCCGCGGGTCTGGCGCGCAAGTGCGAGATTCAGCTTGCCTTTGCGATCGGCGTGTCAACGCCGGTTTCGGTCGCCGTTTCGGTAGACACCTTCGGCACCTCCGAATACAGCGAATCGGCGATTGCCGACGCGGTTACCAAAGTGTTTGATTTGCGCCCGTCCGCTATTGTGAAAGCGCTCGATCTGCGCCGCCCGATCTACCGCAAGACCTGCAACTACGGCCATTTCGGCAGAATGGATCCCGATTTCACCTGGGAGCGCACCGACAAGGCAGAGGAGCTGAAAGCGGCGGTAGCTGCCCACTGACCGTTATCACCAAAGTATCGGTGGGTAAGGCGTACATCGCCACGCGCCAGCCATAAAAAACCGAAGCTGTGCGCCAGCGAGCGCAAGCCATGAGGTAGTGAAAGCGGCATATAATAGAATAACGCTGTTCAGCCGTCGCGGGGAGATCGCCCTGCGGCGGCTTTTTGCTGAGTAGTAGGCATAGTGCGGTAAAACAAACAGCGGTTGTCGGAAGCTTTACAGCACCTCGTTCAGCATGGCTTTGCAGCACTCGGAAATCAGCGCGCTAGACCTGAGCACATCCGACGGCTGATCCAGCAATATCCGCCAATAATTCGCCCGCTTGCCGGGCGCCGAAAAGCGCTCGTCGCCATGGTATTTCTGCCGCATCCGCGGCGTCATAAACAGCTGCACGCCGACCTCTTTCCCGCCCGTTTTCAGCCGAATGATCGGATAATACGGCGCATACACCACCGACAGGCACCCCGCCGAACGCCGCTCCAGATGCAGTGCCATTGTGTTGATGTTTCCGCTCTCCAAAATGCTGTAAAGGTAGCGCATTGTTTCGCGATCGCGTGCGCCGAGCGCGCCGAAATCCACGTTTTTGGCGGAAATTTTTGCAAAACGGTCGCGTGCATTATAATCGCGCGTGCTCATATCAGTCGCGTCGATGGGATTGTTTCTATTGCTAAAACAAGTTTCTGCTGTATACATATGTATCGCGGCAAGAGCCAGCTCCCGCCGCGGAATTCCCCCTCAAAATTAATGTGTATCAATGTCACGTTCTCTATGATAACATACCGCGATCGGTTTTACAACAACGAAACCGCAAAAACCGCGTATTGATCGCAGTTTTCGTTGACATTATCTGCGCATATATGAGGATTTTTTCGCCTTTTTCCTCTTTTTTACGCCCGCGCGTAACTTGTAGTGAGTGTGAATTGTATTCATTCTTCATTTTTGAGAAACTGCTTAAACGCCTGATGCAGTCCCGTCGCGGCGAGTCCGCTGATCAGACCCGCAACCACAATGTCGGGGCTGACGGCAAGGTTGACCCACATATTCATCCCGACGCCC
>JBJEQI010000066.1:0-3200 GCA_051881675.1 Acutalibacteraceae bacterium | reverse complement strand
GACTGGCTGCTGCTGGATTACGACGCGCACCGGCAGATGAAGGACTACGTCCGCGATCTGAACCGTTTTTACAAAAAGCACCCGCCGTTCTGGCAGATCGATTTCTCGTGGGAAGGCTTTTCGTGGATTGCGAGCGACGATAATGAGCAAAGCATTATCGCTTTTCGGCGAATCGACGACGAGGGAAAAGAGGTCATCGCCGTTTGCAACTTTGCGCCTGTCGACCGCACCGACTACCGTATCGGCGTTCCCGAAGCGGGCGAGTATAAGCTGATTTTCAACAGCGACGATGAAAAATACGGCGGCAGGGGAGTTGCTGTTAAAAAGAAAGCGCGCACCGCCGATCGGCCGATGCACGGCTATGCGCAGTCGATCGCGCTGAATATCCCGGGGCTTTCTACTCTGTATTTGGAACAAACTGCCGCGAAGTCTGTATCAGACGGCGCGAGGTCGCAGACTAAAGCGGGCAATACAGCCGCAAAAACGGCGAAAACGGCGTCGAATGCCGCCAAAAAATCCGCCGACGGAGCGAAAACTAAAAATCCCGTCAAGGCATGAGTGCATGAATCAGTCGGCAGCGATCTGCCGTTTATCATCAAATCATCGGAGGAGTATACATGAATCACAATATCGAATGTGTGGCTATGCTGCTTGCAGGCGGTCAGGGCTCGCGGCTCGGCGCGCTGACCAAGGACGTCGCAAAGCCCGCTATCCCGTTCGGCGGAAAATACCGAATCATTGATTTTCCGCTTTCCAACTGCGTCAATTCGGGAATCGACACCGTCGGCGTGCTGACGCAGTATCAGCCGCTCGAGCTGAACGATTATATCGGCTCGGGTCAGCCTTGGGATCTCGACAGAATGAACGGCGGCGTTCACGTTTTGCCGCCATATCAGCAGATCAAGGGCGCGGACTGGTATAAGGGAACCGCCAACGCCATTTATCAGAACATACCGTTTATCGACCGCTACAATCCCGAGTTCGTGCTGATTCTCTCGGGCGATCATATTTATAAAATGGACTATTCCGATATGATCGACTATCATGTGAAGAATCAGGCGAACTGCACCATTTCCGTCCTCGAGGTCCCGATGGAGGAAGCGCCGCGCTTCGGCATTATGAATACGAACGACGATCTGAGCGTCTACGAGTTTGAGGAAAAGCCCGCTCATCCGAAATCCAACAAAGCGTCAATGGGCATTTACGTTTTCAACTGGAGCGATCTGAAAGAATATCTGATTGCCGACGAGGCGGACGCAAGTTCGGAAAACGACTTCGGCAAAAATATCATCCCCGCCATGCTTGCCGACGGCAAAAAGCTGATGGCTTATCCGTTTGACGGCTATTGGAAAGACGTCGGAACGATCGACAGCCTGTGGGAGGCGAACATGGATCTTCTCAATCCGAAGATTCCGCTCAGCCTTGACGATCCCCAGTGGAGAATCTATGCCAGAACCCGCGCCTTGCCGCCGCATTTTGTGTCCGACAGCTCCACCGTTCAGAATTCGCTGATCAGCGAAGGGTGCAATGTCGAGGGCGAACTGCTCGACGCAGTGCTCTTCTCCGGATCCACCGTTGAAAAGGGTGCGGTTGTGCGCGACAGCATCGTTATGCCCGGCGCAAAAATCAAAAGCGGCGCCGTGGTGCAGTATGCGATCATCGCGGAGGACGCCGTTGTCGGCGAGGACTGCGTTGTCGGAGCGCGACCCGAGGATATTGAGAACAAAGACGAATGGGGCGTTACGACCGTCGGTCCCGGCATTGTGCTTGAGGCGGGAACGACCGTCGCCTGCAAGTCTATGCTCGGTCTGTGACCGTTGATCAGTTTATTTGAAAGGACAGCTTAAACTATGAGAAACAATAATTGCTTGGGAATCGTTTTCTGCAACACGGGCGATGAGAACTTATCCGAGCTGACTGCTCTCCGCACGATGGGATCGGTGCCGTTCGGCTGCCGCTATCGGCTGATTGATTTCGCGCTCTCCTCACTGGTCAACGCGGGAATTTCCAAAGTCGGTCTGGTCACAAAGCGTAATTTTCAGTCGCTGTCGGACCATGTCGGCAACGGCAGACCGTGGGATTTAGCGCGCAAAAAAGGCGGACTTTATATCCTCTCGCCGTATTCCACCGCCGCAACAGGCGTCTACAAGGGCAAGATCGACGCGCTCTACGGCTGCCGCGACTATCTGAGAAAGTCCGTCGAGGAATATGTGATTCTTTCCGAGGCGAATGTTGTTGCCAATATTAATATTGAGCGCATGATTGACCGCCACATTGAAAGCGGCGCGGATTTTACCATTGCCTATAAACGCGGTATCGAGGGAAAAAACTACATTTCGCTTGACGGCGGCCGCATCACCCGATTTGCGGCGGAGAATACTGCTGATGACCGCAGCATTTGCAGTCTGGACATCATCATCATGAAAAAGCAGCTGCTGATCGACCTTATCAGCGAGGCAATGCTGCATAACTATACCGATTTCGCCGTAGATGTTTTACAGCGAAATGTCGACAAATTCGATATGCGCGGCTTTGAGGTAACCGAATTTGCCTCGGTCATCGTCAGTATGCAGTCGTATTTTGAAACCAATATGAAGCTGCTGGAAAAAGACGTGCGTGACGATCTTTTTAATATGAATAATCCTGTTTATACCAAACTGCGCGACGATATGCCCTCGCGTTACGGCTTTGATTCGCGCGTTTCGGACTCGCTGATCGCAGACGGTTGTCTGATCGAGGGCGAAGTTGAGAACAGTATCATCTTCCGCGGCGTGCATATCGGAAAGAACGCAAAGGTCAAAAACTGCATACTCATGCAGTCGGCGGACGTGGGCGAGGGGACCAACCTTTCCTATGTCATTTCCGATAAAAACGTCACCTTCAAAGAGGGGCGCACTCTCACCGGCTGCCAGTCGTTCCCCCTGCTGATCGGGAAAGGCTTGATCGTTTAAACCGATTTTACATCAAACGGCACCGCTGTTTTTGCAGCGGTGCTTTTCGCTGTATTTAAGCACTTGAAAAACGCCGCAGAGTATGATAAAATAGATTAAAACAGATATTTGGTGATGAAGATATGAATTTTCAGAATATAAGCCCGCTGAAAGCCGAGCGGCGGGATTTGGTGCTTCACGGTAATATTTTCGGCGCGGCGCTGCTGGCGGGGTTGGTTGTTTCAACGCTGTTTTCCGCAATCATGCAGC
>JBJEQI010000065.1:0-3208 GCA_051881675.1 Acutalibacteraceae bacterium | reverse complement strand
CCCGCAAGCGCTATGCGCGCAGATATAAGAATAAATACGGTTATGGCTACGGCTACGATGATGCCGACAACCGCAATCAATCGGAGAGTGAATGATGAAAAAACTATTTTGTGCGATATTCGTTGTCGTCGTGATGCTTTCGATGATGCTCCTGTCTTCCTGCAATAATGAGCCGACAGATCGTATCACCGACATTATCACCGACAAGCGGACAACGGCGACCACCGTTCGCGTGACTATTTCCAATAACGGCGACCGTGAGTTCTCGCCGCGCTATTAATGCTGTACGGTATATTAATGTAGCGCGATCTGCGCTGAATCTATTGTGAAATCGAATACCCCCACCGCCTTGATTGTAGACGGTGGGGGTAATTTGTTGCCTTGATTTTGTGCAGTAGGGTTAATTACCATCCTATTTTGGATGTAGGGGAATCATTGCTTGTTGACTGATTCATCCATGGAATAGCCGCAGCAAAAAAAGCCGCGCAGACCGCGCGGCTTTAACTTTGACTTGTGGGAATTTATCACTGAACAGTCGGCTCAGTGCTCTGCGGCGTCAACTCCTGAACAATCAGACCGCCCGAAACACTGCTCACCGAATATTGCGCACTGCCGCTGCCGACGATGTAGTGATCGCCGCTCATGGCGCTCTTGAAATCCATATTGCATTTGCCCGAAACCGAGTCAAAATCCAATGTAAATTCGCTGTCGTTCGGCAGTGTGAGCTCCGTTTTACCCGAAACCGAATCCACGTCGATTTTCTTCGGGCTGACCGTGTCGGTCAATGTAACGCCGCCGCTGACCGTTTCGATGTCCGCTTCGGCGAAAACGCCGCCGCAGGTTATCTCGCCGCTCACGGATTCAATATCTATGTCGTCCGCCTCGATCCCGTTAAGATGGGTGCGCCCCGATACATTATTGCAGTCAATGCTGCCGGCACGTATGTCATCCGCGTCAATATTCGCCGAGGTTGCATCAATATCCACGCAATTAAACAGCTTGTCGGGCAGGACAAGCTCGAGCGTCTTATTTTGGAAAAAGAAGAATCCGATGTTAAAGCCCGCCTTGCGGTTACGGATAGAGAGCTTCCCATTTTTGACCGAATAGCGCAGGCGATCGCTGTCGTCGATAGAGCTGTCCGCCGTTTCGGATATGCGGATTTTGTCGTCGGCGGAGCGAGTGATTTTAATATCGCCGCTGACCCAATCGACCCCGATCTCCCGAATCTCGGCGGCATCCAGCGCGACCGGCTCATGCATGACCGTGTAGTCCTTATCGTTAAAGGATGAAAAATTGATGCCGAACATGCCGATTCTCACATCGCGAAACGCAATTGCCGACACGAGTATCCCGATCAGCAGCAGCGCCAGAATCGACATCAAAACGATTTTAACAATTTTTCCGCTTTTACTCATAAGGAATCTCCTATCCGTTATTTTGTGAGCGATATGGCCGTTTTCAGGATGCTTTCAAGCGCCGCACCGACCAAAAAGATAATCCACGACACGTGCCACGCGCCCGTGGTAAAGCTGACGATGAAATACGCGACGACTACCAGCGTCCAAAGGATTCCGCTCAGCTCTTTTGTGAGCGCTTTTTTGGAATCGTTTTGCTGT
Source organism: Acutalibacteraceae bacterium (assembly GCA_051881675.1). Classification (GTDB taxonomy): domain Bacteria; phylum Bacillota; class Clostridia; order Oscillospirales; family Acutalibacteraceae; genus CAKRRH01. The sequence continues at coordinate 1,592 of JBJEQI010000065.1, read as the reverse complement.
TTCCACTCGATAAATTCCTCGACCATTGTATCGTCCTTTTTGACGTATGTTTCCTTGGTCATGGATTTGTAGATGAGAAGTCCCGTTGCCGCGGCGACCATAACAAACAGAAGCACCGGCCCGACAATACCGTCTTGCAACAGGATGCAGGGGACAGGACTCATGATGTAAAGCGCTACCGCTATTGCGGTGAGCAGCGCTCCGCGGCGCTTGGACTGCGATGTTTGCTGCGCCGTTACGGGAGCGGCAGCTGCGTCGGCGGGGCTTTTCAGCGAGCCGAGCAGCTCGTTGATGTCGCCGATGCTTGCCACGGCGATATTATATGCCGCCTGCTCGTTCTTGCCCTCGGCGATCAGATCGTGATATTTGTCGATCAGGTTTTGCAGGATCTCTTCCTTCATCTCGACTGCTTTGACGGTGCAGGGAACGGTTGAAAAAATCTGTTCGATGTGTTCGCGAAGTTTATCTTCCATGGTTATCCTCCTAAAAATATGTGTCGGGTTAGTTTGTTATGAGCGAGTCGATCATGTTTTTGGCTTCGTTCCAGTCGGCGAGCATACGGTCGAGCGCCGCGCGCCCCTCGGCGGTGATGCTGTAATATCGGCGCCGCGCGCCCTGATTTTCGTCGCCCCAATAGGAAGTGATCAGCCCCGAGTCGGTCAGCCGCTTGAACGCCGTATAGAGCGTAGCCTCTTTCAGCTCATACCTGCTGTTGGTGCGCCGAAGAATCTCTTTATTGATCTCATAGCCGTAGCTGTCTTTTTTGGACAGATAGGAAAGTATGATCGTGTCTGTGCTTCCGCGCAGCAGATCTGATGCGATCATGTGTTCACCTCCGCAGCTTTGTTTTGATTATATAATAGCACAATATACCTCATCTGCCAAGGTATATCTGAAAATTATTTATAAAAAATCATAAAACGCATGAACCGTCTATTGAAAAAAGCGCGAAAATAGTGTAAACTGTTAAAAGAAAGGCTTTTGCGGACGGCAGACGCTTTTGAGCCTTAGTTTTTTTGATAGGGTTGATTGTTTGAATTTTGTTGCACCATGCCTGTTCGGAATCGAGGGCTTACTTTCCGATGAGTTAAAGCGTATGGGCGCCGAGCGCGTCATGCCGGAGAACGGCAGAGTTTTGTTTTCGGGCGATATGTCGATGCTTGCCCGCGCCAATATCGGCTCGCGCTTTGCCGAGAGAATCATGATTCTGCTCGGCAGATTCACCGCGCGCAGCTTCACCGAGCTGTTCGATAACGTGAAGGCGATTCCGATGGAGGAGTATATCGGCGCACGCGACGCGTTCCCCGTCAAGGGGTGGAGCCTGAACTCGCAGCTCCATTCGGTTCCCGACTGCCAGAAGATTATCAAAAAGGCGATCGTTGACCGCCTTGCCCCGGTTTATCATATTGCGCGTTTCGAGGAAACGGGCAAGAAGATGCAGATTCAGTTTTCGATTTTGAAAGACGATGTGATGATCCTGCTGGACACCTCAGGCAACGGTCTGCATAAAAGAGGCTACCGCGCGGCGGCAAATATCTCGCCGATCAAGGAAACGCTTGCGGCTTCGCTTTGCTGCCTTGCGAGAGTCAGAG
>JBJEQI010000064.1:0-3225 GCA_051881675.1 Acutalibacteraceae bacterium | reverse complement strand
AAACAACACATTATCCTTAAAGCAACAGTTGATCAAAAAAGAGTTTTCCCGCATGAACGACCGCCAGTTTGAGGCGGTGACGACCACCAAGGGTCCCCTTTTGGTGCTGGCGGGCGCAGGCAGCGGAAAAACGACCGTTTTGGTCAACCGCATCGCCTATCTGATTAAATACGGCGACAGCTATAACATCGATGACGAGCCCGAAATCAGCGAGCAGGAGCGCGCCGCGGTCTGTGATTATCTCGACGGACGAAGCGAAACCGCCCCCGAGATTCCCGCTTGGCGCTCGCCCGCGGTCATGCCGTGGCAGATTCTCGCCATTACATTCACCAACAAAGCCGCCGCCGAGCTGAAGGAGCGCCTTTGCAATCGAATTTCCGGCGGCGATCGGATATGGGCAAGCACCTTTCACTCCACCTGCGCCAAAATTCTGCGATTTCACGCCGAGCGAATCGGCTACACCTCGCACTTTACCATCTATGACTCCGATGATACCAAGCGCACGATCAAAGACTGCCTGAAACGGCTGAATATCGACGAAAAGGAACTGCCCGTGCGGGAGATCATGGGCGAGATCAGCCGCGCGAAGGACGAGTTGACCGACGCGGGCGCCTATGCTGCCTGCGTCGGCAGCGACTACCGCAAAAAGCTGATCGCGTCTGTTTTTGAGATGTATGAGCAGTCGCTCAAGTCAAACGGCGCGATGGATTTCGACGATCTGATCGTCAACACGGTCAAGCTGTTTGAGCAAAACGCCGACGTTCTCGAGCAATACAGCGATAAATTCCGCTATATCATGGTGGATGAGTATCAGGATACCAACCACGCGCAGTATGTGCTGGTCAAAATGCTGGCGGATAAGCACAAAAACATCTGCGTCGTGGGCGACGACGATCAGTCGATCTACCGTTTTCGCGGCGCAACGGTAGAAAATATTCTGACCTTTGAAGAGCAGTATAAAAATGCAAAGCTCATCCGACTGGAGCAGAACTACCGCTCTACCGGTAATATTCTGAATGCGGCGAATACGGTCATTGCCAACAACCGCCGCCGCAAGGGCAAAGAGCTTTGGACCGACGTCGGCGACGGCGAAAAGATCACCGTTTACACAGCGGCGGACGAGAGCCGAGAGGCCAAATATGTTGCCGAAAGCATACTGAAAAACGTGATGAACGGCTGTGCATACAGCGACAACGCGGTGCTCTACCGCCTGAACTCCCTCTCGCTCAATATCGAGCGGGCGTTTGCCAAATCGGCTATCCCCTATAAAGTCATCGGCGGTCTGCGCTTCTTCGACCGCGCGGAGATCAAGGATATGATGAGCTATCTCTGCGTGATCAACAATCCCGCCGATTCACTGCGGCTTCGCCGTATTATCAATGTTCCGCGCCGCGGAATCGGCGACACCACGATCAACAATGCCGCCGCTATTGCAGATCAGATCGGCGAATCGCTGTTTTATGTCCTTTCCCATGCGAACGAGTTTGAAAAGCTGAGCCGCACCGCGGCAAAGCTGATGGAATTTGCGCGGATGATGAACGAGCTGATCGACCTATCCGACGCACTCGCCCCCAGCGAGCTTTACGAGCAGCTGCTGGAAAAGAGCGGCTATATAACGGCGCTGGAGTGCGCCGCCGAGGACAACACCGAGCGCATTGAGAACATCCATGAGCTGACCTCCATGCTGCGGCAGTATGAGGAGGAGACCGACACCCCCTCGCTCTCGGAATATCTCGAGGAGGTCGCGCTGATCACCGACATCGACGACTATGACGAAAATGCCGACAAGGTCATTTTGATGACCGTCCACTCGGCAAAGGGTCTGGAATTTCGGAATGTATTTCTGATCGGCATGGAGGAGGGTATCTTCCCCGGCACAAAGTGCGTTTCCGACGACGATATCGAGGAGGAGCGTCGGCTTGCCTATGTCGCCGTTACCCGCGCCAAGCGCGATCTGACGGTTTCGGTGACAAACCGCCGTATGCTCTACGGCATGACCAATTCCAACAACCCCTCAAGATTTGTCGACGAGCTTCCCGAGCGCTGCATCAGCCGCGTCCGCGACCCGCTTTGCACAGCGTCTTATGCGGGACTTAGCGGCTACGGCGCGCGAGGGGGGTCCTCTTTCGGCAGATCGTCCGACTTCTCCTTCGGCAAAACGCAAATCCCGAGCGCAAGCGCGCCGCGCTCCCGCGCGGGAGGCACCTTTCCGCGCACCGTTTCGCAGCAAAGCAAAGCGCCCCGGCAGAGCTTTGCCGCAGGCGAGCGCGTTCGCCACAAAGCGTTCGGCGAAGGAATGGTGCTGAATGCCGTCAAAATGGGCAACGATTATATGCTCGAGATTGCATTCGACACGGTCGGCACCAAAAAGGTCATGGCAAACTTTGCGGGAATCGAGAAAATATAAGCTTTTTATACATAAACGCAAAAACCGCCCGACGGGAGCGCTTCTCCCCTCGGGCGGTTTATTATTAAATGTAAAACCTATCACATCAGCGTCGCAATATCCATGGCGGCAAACGCGTTCAGATCGTTCCCAGCCGTGTTGCCCGCCAGATATTCATAATACCCCTGCACGCCGACCATCGCCGCATTGTCGCCGCAATAGGTCAGCTCGGGCAGATACAGCTTCTTGCCTTTTTCACGCATCAACTCCGCCATTCTGCGCCGAATCTCGGAATTTGCCGAAACACCGCCCGCGATCACCAATTTATCATAGGGTAGGCGCTCGAACGCTTTGACAACGCGGTCTATCAGAATATCGGTCACCGTTTTCCGCACACAGGCGGCAAGCGACGCAAAATCCAGCTGCTCGCCCTTTTGCTCCGCATTATGAATCAAATTGATCACCGCCGTTTTCAGCCCCGAAAAGCTGAAATCCAGCTCGCACCCCTCCACATGGGGGCAAGGCAGCTTATATCGGGTATTATCGCCGCTTTCCGCCAGCTTATCCAGATGAATCCCGCCGGGATACGGCATCCCCATTGCCCTCGCCGTTTTGTCGAAGCACTCGCCCGCCGCGTCGTCGCGGGTTCTGCCGATCACCTCATAGGACGTATAATCCCGCACGTCGATCAGATGCGAATGACCGCCTGAGATCACCAGCGCCAAAAACGGCGGCTTAAGCTCAGGCGCGGTTATGTAATTCGCGGCGATATGCGAGCGCAGATGATGGACGGGGATAAGCGGAATACCCTTGGCAAAGCACAGCCCCTTGGCAAAGCC
>JBJEQI010000063.1:0-3294 GCA_051881675.1 Acutalibacteraceae bacterium | reverse complement strand
GCACAGAGCGGGTCTGCGCGCCGATTTTTTAAGTATTTTGCGGATTAAATGCGGGAGTTGATTTCTAATCCGTCTTTTTGATGCCGAACAACATTCGAAGCAGGCCCTTGAACATTTTAGGACTTTTGACTACTACCACCTTCATGCAATCACCCTTTGATCAAAATTCGTCAGCGCCGGAGCAAAGTGATCCCGAGCAGGATCAGCGCCACGCAAAGCAGAAACATCACCGCGCCGTATGGCAGAAAGCTTGCCACGATCATTCCGGCCGTGAATGAAAGCAGAGCCAGCGCGATTTTTTTATTCTTTGCACTGCCGCCGCGGCTGCATACATTACACGCTCTCATATTATCAGTCGTCCTTTCACGGTTGTGAAGCTCGCCGAGCCTACGCCCGAGATCACTTTCAGTAAATAGTGTATGCGCGGTGCGAAAATGTGTGATTGTAAAGGCAAAATGCAAAAATCCCCGCCGATCGGCGCATTTCCGATCGGTTGGGGATTCAATGAGGGCGCTTATCGATCTGCCAGTCGGGCACAGCGGCGGACTCTTCATAAAAGCGCTTATAGCTGTCAAAGCGCGACTGCGCGATCTCGCCGCGCTCCACGGCGGCAATCACGGCGCAACCCGCCTCTTTGATGTGCGCGCAGGAGGCGAAGCGGCATTTGCCTTCGTACTTTTCAAATTCGCGGAAGCAAAACCGCACGTTCTCCTTGCGGATGAAGCCGCATTTATCCATATCGAAGCTGGAAAATCCGGGCGTATCGGCGATGTAGCCGCCCGCGGCGGAAAAAAGCTCGATGTGGCGGGTGGTATGCCTTCCCCTGCCGAGTTTTTCGCTGATTTCGCCTGTTGAGAGCGAAAGCTCGGGGGCGATGCGGTTGATAATGCTCGATTTGCCGACGCCGGTATTCCCCGCAAAAGCGCAGGTATTGCCGCGAATCAGCGCCGCAATCCGATCAATTCCGTCGTTTTCGGCCGCAGAAACGCACAGCGAGATAAACCCCGCGCGCGCATAAACTTCTTGCAGCGCACGCGCGTCGCCGAGGTCGCATTTGTTAAATACGACGATCGGCTCGATCGCGTTATTCTCCGCATTCATGATCATTTTGTCGATGACCGACGTATTCGGCGACGGCGAGCTGACCGCCGCCACGACAAACAGCCGATCGATATTCGCCACGGCGGGACGCACAAGCGCGTTTTTCCGCGGCAGAATCTCATCGACAACGCCCTTGCCGTTTTCGGTCGGCGAATAAATCACGCGATCGCCGACAAGCGGGGAATTCTCCGCCTTGCGAAAAATTCCCCTTGCCCGTGTTTCGATGATATTGCCGCTCCGGCTGTCGCAGACGTAGTAAAATCCCGACAGCGCCTTAACGATTCGGCCCTCGCTCATTCGGTTCTCATGACGTCGGGGTCAATAAAGGTCTGCGTCCACTTGCCCGATGTAAAGTCCACGTCATATTTGGCATATTGGGTACCGTCGAGCTTGATGACGATCTCGTGACCGTTGCCCGAGCCGCTGACGGTAATCTTTTTCTCGCCGCCCGAGCGCAGGTTGACATTTTCACTGCCGACGGTGCTTCCGTCCACCGAAAACGCCAAAATAACGCTTTTATCCGCCGTAGGCAGCGGGATATTGAGTGTGATCTCATGCACCGCTGCCGTCGTTTCGCGCCCGGAGCTGACAACGATCGAGATCGAGCTGCCGAGAGCCGCCGACGTATTCTGATCGGGCGACTGCGAGATAACATATCCCTCGGCGATCGAGTCGCTGCTGCTGGTGGAAACGGATCCGACTCGATACCCTTTTTCTTCGATCATTTTCTGCGCGTCTTCCGACTTCATATTGACGACCGAAGGAACGGTATCAAGAATCTGCTCCTCGCCTGTGGAAACATACAGCGTGATTTCCTTTCCGACGCTGACGACCGAACCCGGCACCGGCGAAGTGGTGATGATATTGCCCGATTTGATGTCCTCGTTGGCAACATTCTTTACGATATACTTCAGCCCCAGTTCATCCAATTCTTTGGTCACGGAGTCCAGCGGGCGGTTGGCATAGTCAAGCAGCGTCATCTTTCTGCCGCCGAGCGAAACATAAACGGTGATCTCCGAGGCGTCCTTGATCTTAACGCCTTTTTCGGGCGACTGCCTGTAAATGAACCCCTCTTCATAGTCGGCGTTATAGGTGCTTTCGTCGCTGCGGATGATGTGATATTTGGAGTAGAGATCGGATTTGATGATATCGTCATATTTTTTGCCGACGAGATCGGGGCAGTCGAACGATGCGCCCGAAACGGCGTTCAGCGATTTGAAGATGAAGATGCCTGCGATAATCAGACCGATGACAAAAACGATGGCAATGCCCGACAGAATCGGAATGACGTTCGACTTCTGATCGTCATCGGAGCGGGAGCTTTTCGCAGGCTTGCGCTCATAATCCGCCTTTTCGGGCAGATGCGTGCTGATCTCGGCAAAGCGGTAGTCAAACACCGCGGTCGGATCGTTATAGACTGTTTCAAGGTCGGCGAGCATATCCGCGGCGCTGGCAAAGCGGTTTTCCGCGTCTTTTTTCATCGCTTTTAGGGTGATCTCCTCCAGCCCGAGCGGAATCATCGGATTCAGCTCGCTGGGGCTGACGGGGTTATTTTGCAACTGCATGATCGCCACCGAAACGGCACTGTCCGCCTGAAACGGCACCTGCCCCGTGGTCATCTCATAAAGCATCACGCCGACAGAGTAAATATCCGCTCTGCCGTCGGTAAAATCGCCGCGCGCCTGCTCGGGGCTGATATAATGCACCGAGCCGATCGCCTTATTGGTGATGGTGCGCTGCTCGCTGCGCGAGAATCGGGCGATGCCGAAATCGGTCACCTTGATGGTGCCGTCGGGCAGCAGCATAATGTTCTGCGGCTTGATGTCGCGGTGAACGATGCCCTTTTCATGCGCGTGTTCGAGCGCCTTTAAGATCTGCGAGGTGAAGTGAATCGCCTCTTTCCACTCGATCACGCCCTGCTGCTCAATATAGTTTTTCAGCGTAATACCGTTGATGTATTCCATGACGATATACTGAAGAATATCGCCGAAGCTTACGTCGTAAACCTTGACAATGTTCGGATGCGAAAGCACGGCGATAGCCTTGGATTCGTTTTTGAACCGTCGGCGGAACTCATCGTTCGCCAAAAACTCTTCCTTGAGGATTTTGACGGCGACGATTCTGTCGTCGATGTTGTCATATGCCTTATAAACGACCGCCATTCCACCGACGCCGATAAGCTCGCTTATCTCA
>JBJEQI010000062.1:0-3335 GCA_051881675.1 Acutalibacteraceae bacterium | reverse complement strand
CATATCAAAATTACCGCAGGCGTAAAAATAACCGGCACTATACCGCACAGACGCGTCCGTGTCCTTCCTGTGAAGCTGATCGATCCCCAGAGAATCGAAAAAAATCTCGTTTTCATACGCCTGAACACCAGCCGATTCCCCCGCAAGTTCCAAGCCATACTTCCGCGCGATTTCATCGACCTTGTCCAGCATCTCCTCATAGTTTTCAAAGCACATATCCTTTGAAACGCCGAATTTCTCAGCCGCTTCATAGGCGCGCTCGATCTTGATGTCGCAGAAAGCGACGGGCTCAATATCGGGATTGCCCTGATACTCCCAGATGTGCGCCGCATTGAAAATGCCGCCGCAGCCGACGATTCCGAATTTAAGTTTTTTGCTCATAATAATACCTCCGTATTGTGAATAAAATTGAATCAATTGAATAATTCAATTGATTTCTCTGAAAAAAGTATAGCATATTTCAAAAAAATGTTATATAATATTCTTATCCAAAAATAGCAATATTTTGTCATCAGGTGAGTTTTATGAACAGCGTTTATGAATCCAAGTTCGTGCTTGACGGAATCCAGATGCCGTTTCAGTGTATTATGAATGACATTCCGAGAAATTCCAACGATTTCCCGGTCTATCACTATCATGAATACATTGAAATTTTGTACGGGCTCGACGTCGACGCCGACGTCTGCATCGACGGCACCGCCTACCGCTTTCGCACGGGCGATTTGATCATTATCAATTCCAAGGAGAATCATGATCTTTTGCACCAGCGGCAGGATAATCACTATGTGGTCATCAAGGTGCTGCCGGAGATTCTTTACAGCACCTATCAGTCGGTTTTCGAGAGCAAATATGTTCTCCCGTTCATCGTGATGAATTTTAACGCCAAGCGCCTGTTTACCCGCGAGGAGATCGGCGACAGCTGTGTGCGCGCGCTGGTTTCGGAGATTATGGACGAATGGTATACCAAATATTACGGCTATGAACTGCTGATTCGAAGCAATATCTTAAAGCTGTTTTTGTGGGTACTGCGGTATTGGAACAACCACGGACTGATCAAAACCGATATGCTCAATTGCTCCGATGATGCGCTCAGAGCGGTGCAGACGGCGATCGAGCACATTGAGAATCATTACAGCACCGCGACCGAATCCGAGACGGCAAAGCTCTGCAACTTAAGCCAAAGCTATTTTTCCCGCGTCTTTAATAAGGTCATGAATCAGAGCTTTTCGAGTTATCTCAATACCATCCGTATCAATAAGGCGGAGGAATTGCTGTCGACCTCGGATGATACAGTGGAAGAAATCGCCCTTTCGCTGGGATATTCCACCTCAAGCTATTTTATTCGGCAATTCAAGGAAAAGAAGGGCGTTTCACCGAAGCAGTTTCGCAGCAGTATGAACCTAAAGCAACTCGAACATAATTTAAAATAGCGAAGACAGCCTCCTGTCTTCGCTTTTTAGTTACGATTAAGTTCTGTATGCGCTCTGCGCAAAATTTCGGCAATAAATCCCTGCTTGCCTTTCAAGTACTGCTCCCTGCCGCTGTCGGCGGGAAGTTTTTCTGCGAGCGATAATTTCAGCGTTTCATATGCTTTTGCGGCGGCGGAGTTTTGACGCAGATAGTCCCTGAAATTCAGATAGTTAAACCATTCGTCGCTGCCTGCCAAAACAACGTGAATAAAATGCGTCTGAAAATCACCCGTTCCTTCGTAAAAGTTGCCGCAGGCGAAAAGCAGCTGATTCAAAATTCCGGCATTCGGGCGATAGTAAAAGCCGTCGGATTTCAGCTCATCTTTTAACGCGAGAACATCGTCGAAGCTGCCCACAGCAACGGCAATGTCGATGATCGGCTTTGCCTTAATGGAAGAAACGGAAGTGCTCCCGACGTGCTGAATGTCCGTCGCAGCAGATCCCAAAATCTGCCGCAGGCGACGGATCGTCCGCTGCGCCTCGATCTCCCACTCCTTTTCGTGCTCACAAAGCCGTACTGCTCCGCGTCTCAATCCGATCATGGTCTGCCTCCGATCATTATGCATTCAAAACTATATTATATAATTGCTTTGCGGAGAAAAAATCCGTGCTTCACTTTTTCACTATTCACTATTACTCATTACTTCCAAAAATCCCGAATGCGCAGACGAGTGAAGAGTGAAGAAGTAAAAATCCCGATTGCTTGCGCATTCGGGATTTTTGGTGCCGGTGGCGGGGGTCGAACCCGCACGGTATCGCTACCACTGGATTTTGAGTCCAGCGCGTCTGCCAATTCCACCACACCGGCGCATATTTGCCGCAAAACGCGGTTTTAAGCAAAACTGCCTGAAGGCAGTGAGAACAAAGCGGAGCGCATTATTCCCGACAAGTAATGATTATACAACAACGCCGCTGAAAAATCAAGCCATTTTTCATCTAAATGCAAAAAATAAGCAAAATCGCGCGCCGTTACTTGCGGATTTTGGCAAAGGCTGAATGAAAATTGCAGGCAATACGGTGAAAAAACAGGCGGGCTTTTGGATAGTAGCCCCGCTCGCCGCGTTTGAAATATTTGCCGCGGTGAGTAAAGCCCTCCGCCACGGCGATGATCGCCGACGGAGAAACGCCGAACTCCTTATGCCGCTGATTGTCGCCGCGCATGGTAAATTTGCCGTCCGATTCAACGGCGATGATTCTATGCAGTACATATCTCTCGCTGTTGCGGCGGTAAAGCACAATGTCCCCCACCGCGCACCGATCGGCTTTCACCAGCGTGACAACGTCCTCGCCCTCGCAGATGGTGGGCAGCATACTGCTGCCCTTACCATAGAGGCGAAAGCTGCCGCCCGCCTCGACAACGTCGCGGATAAGCGGGACGGTATCGCTCATTTTTGCCCGAAGATTACTCAAGAATATTACTCTCTTTCAGTTTATTGATAAACAGGCGAACGTCCTCCTCCGCGGTCTTTTCATCCACGTCGAAATTCTCACGCATAGCGTCAATGAGCTCCTGCTCGGTCATCTCGTTCTGGAGCAGCGAAAACAGAAATCTGCCTGTTTCGTTGAGCGTGATGATGCCGTTGAAATTCTTAGCCGCTTCGCCCGTTGCGGCGGCGACATGACTGCCCGCGATCTCGCGGACGATAAATCCTGATTTTATCTTCATCGCACGAATCTCCCCTGTTATTTTTTCCAAGAATCCTTGAGCGCGGTAACGCGGTTGATAACGATATTGTCCACGCTCGAGTCCTTATCTATGCAGAAATAGCCCATGCGCATAAACTGGAAGGTATCGCCGACCGCCGCGCTGACAACGTCGTCGGTGACCTTGCAGCCGGTCATCACCTTCACGGAATCGGGATTGAG
>JBJEQI010000061.1:0-3362 GCA_051881675.1 Acutalibacteraceae bacterium | reverse complement strand
CCCGATCTTGTCGGGCGTGTGCTCGGGAAGCTGCCAAAAGTCGTAACCGGGATAATCGTTGCCCTCGATGATGGCGGGGCCGTCGGGCGTTATGCAGACGTCCCAGCCGACAAATTTGATCTGCTCGACCTCGAGCGCGGCTTTTTTGCACAGCTCGACCGCCTCGGCGACAAACGGAACAACATAGCCGCGAAGCTTAACATGGGTGTAGGGATGAACCTCGTAGGTTTCGAGCGACGAGGTATGCGCCACGCCGACGATCTCACCCGTTTCAGGGTCAAGCGGGCAGGCAAGGCCGCTGTTTTCCATGTTATCCACGAATTTGCCCGCGTTGCCCATTTTGGACACGGCGTACACAAGATGCGCCTCGCCGTTTGCCACCAGCGTGACGATGCGCAGCGAATTAATGGCGAGCGGATACAGGGTGTTCAGCGCTTCATGCTGCGTGAGCGACTGCTCGATCAGACCGAATTTACCGTCGGTTACATAATCGTACATTTCGTCCGCCGAAGCAAAGTCTGCGGTGTGCAGCTTTTCGATGCCCTTGCCGCACTCGCCGACCTGCGGCTTGGCAAACATGACATCGTGCTTTTGATAAAACTCTGCGAACTCTTCTCTGCTGACAGGGCGGGTCAGGTCGATAAACTCCCTGCCGAGATAGTCGCGAAAGCGCTCGCAGAACTCATTTTTATTATTAAAAATATGCGAATAATTCTGGTCGTTGAGCAGCATGATCAGCTTTTTGTTCCAAAGCCTTGTCACATAGGTCTTGCGCTGTTCACGGTTCATATTCCAGAAGGCGAAGATCTGATAATCGTAATACCCCGCGCCGTAGCGAAGCGCGCAGTTGATGATGTCGAAGAAGATATAGACCTTCGATTTTCCCGATTTTTCGTGAACGTAGCGGATAACGCCGAACAGCTTTTTGAACCGCGCGCCGCTTAAGACCCGCAGGATGTATAAACATTTATTCATTTTTATCTCCGTTTATGCCGTTACAGCGCTTTCAAACAGCTGTCAACAGCGGATTTGAGGATGCGCAGCCCCTCTTCAAGGGTGGCTTTGTCCGCAATCAGCGGCGGCATCAGCTTCACAACGCAGTCTTTTCTTCCCGCCAGCTCGGCGATCAGTCCGTTCTTGAAGCATTCGTCGATGATCTTTCTCGCAAAGCCGTCTTGCGGAATCTTCGAGCAGTCGACTCCCCAGATATAGCCGATTCCGCGGCACTCGAGCCGCTCATCCAGCGAGCAAATATCGGTCAGTCCCTCGCGGAGAACTGACTCGTTATCGCGTACATTTTGCTCGAGCCCTTCGCCGAGCATGACGTCCAGAGCGGCAGTGGCAGCCACAAAAGCGGGCTGGTTGCCGCGGAAGGTTCCGTTGTGTTCACCGGGGGACCATATGTCCAGCTCGGGGCGAAGCAGCGTCAGCGCCATGGGAAGACCGAGGCCGCCGATCGACTTGGACAGCGTGACGATGTCGGGCACGATTCCCGCACGCTCAAAGGAGAAGAAGGTGCCTGTCCGCCCGCAGCCGACCTGAATATCGTCGACGATCATCAGCATATCGTATTTATCGCAGATGCGGCGGATCCCCTGCAAGAATTCAGGTTCAAACACCATGATGCCGCCCTCTGCCTGCACGGTTTCGAGAATGAGCGCGGCGGGCAGCTCCACACCGCTGTGATCATCCGAAAGGACCGAGTCGATATATTCGACGGTGTCGAGATTCGGGAACATATAGGGGGCGGGGACGTGCGTCACATAATCCAGCGGAACACCCGCGCCGATTCTCGCATCACGCTCGCAGGTAAGGGAGAGCGCGCCGAGCGTCATGCCGTGAAAACAGCCCATAAGCCCCATAATATTTTTTCTTCCCTTGACCTTGCGGGCAAGCTTGAGCGCGGCCTCGACCGCGTTGGTGCCTGTGGGGCCGGGGAACTGAATTTTATAATCCAGTCCGCGGGGCTTTAAGATCTTCTCCTCGAAAGCGACGATGAAATCGCGCTTCGCCGCGGTATACATATCCAGACCGTGAACAATGCCGTTTTTTTCGAGATATTCGATGACCTTGGACTTGATATACGGATGATTATGGCCGTAGTTCAAAGCGCCCGCTCCGCAGAAAAAGTCCAGATATTTCGCACCGCTTTCAGCGGTGATATACGCACCCTGCGAAGAGGTGAAAACCTCGGGAAACTTGCGGCAGTAGGACCGCACCTCGGATTCATATAATTCAAAAGCAGAAGTCGAACCGACGCTCATAATCAATCATAGCCTTTCACATTGCCGCGCTTAAAGTCGGCAAAATATACTTACATTCCCGAAAAATTATACCACTATTGCAATGTATTGTCAAGAGAATCGGCGGCTTTTCGGCGCGCCGTCGGGGATTTTTTTGGCAGTCTTGACTGCTGATGCTCGGTAAACTATCGGTCGGCAAATTTATGGTCAGACGGCAAAAAAACTCCGCCCGAACCGATAGGGGGCGGAGTTTTAATAGGATTTTTGCATTGCCGACCGTGTAAGGCGCGGCGATAAGCGAATTACTGCTCCGAAAAATCATCTTTGCCGACGCCGCAGAGCGGGCAGGCAAAATCATCGGGCAGATCTGCCCATGCGGTGCCGGGGGCGATACCGTTGTCGGGATCGCCGGCTGCTTCATCATAAATCCAGCCGCACACATTGCAAATGTACTTCATATCGTGGTTGCACCTCCTGTTTGCAAATTACAATCATCGCGCAGGGCGTTAAGCCGCCCCGCGTTCAAGATTTGCTGTGACATTCGGCGTGCGTCTGCTCAGAGTTCACGCCTGATCTTTTGATTTGGATACCAGCGCCGCGGCATACGATAACACAATCGCGGCGGTGATGCCGCCCGCGGTGGCGGTCAGACCGCCTGTGAATATGCCGAGGATTCCGTGCTCCAAAACCGCGCGCTTCACGCCTGTCGCCAGCGTGTAGCCAAACCCTGTCAGCGGAACGCTTGCGCCCGCGCCGGCAAATTCGGTCAGCGGTTCATAAAGCCCCACAGCGGTCAGAATCACTCCCGCTACCACATAGCCGACAAGTATCCTCGCGGGGGTCAGCTTGGTATAGTCGATCAGCAGCTGACCAACTACGCAGATCGCTCCCCCGATCAAGAATGCCCATAAATACTGCATTGCTATCATCCCTTCCATCGGTTTTAGAGTAGTATTTGACGCTGTATCACCGATTATTCAAAAGGATGAGCGGTTTTGCAGTACCGTTTGTTTAGATGATAGTATCGCCGTCTTCATCATAAGGCGCGGCGGTTTCATCCGCCTCACCGTCGGGCGGCACGGCGCCCGATTTTTCCGACGAAACATTGTGGTCACTCTT
>JBJEQI010000060.1:0-3370 GCA_051881675.1 Acutalibacteraceae bacterium | reverse complement strand
GGTGTGGACGCGCTGACCGTTTCTTATGAGCTGTCGGCGGCGCAGATCAACGCTCTGCGTTTCAGCGGCGCGCTTTGCGTGAATGTCTACGGCAGGATTCCGCTGATGCTGATCCGAAACTGCCCGCGTCGGGCGCGGCTCGGCTGCAAAAACTGCGACGGCAGGATTACCGACCGCCGGGGCGTGGAGTTCAAGCTGATGTGTGAATACGGCGTGACCCGCCTTTACAGCGACCGCCCGCTGTATTTTGCCGAGCGATTGGGGGAGCTTTCGGCGGATTACTATGCGCTGAATTTCACCGACGAAACGGCGCAGCAGGCGAAGGAAATTATTGCAAAATACCGCTGCGGCGCAGCGCCGAGCGGTCTTTACACCCGCGGGTTGTATGCGCGCGGCGTGCTGTGATTTTGCGTTGATCCCCGCCGATTTTACTTGGATTTAACAATATCTGCGCGGCGATTTGACATTCGCGGCGTATACTGATGATCAAAAACTTATTACAGAAATTGCGGAGGTGCATGGGTGTGATCTATCTGCTCGAAGACGATAACAGTATCCGCGAGCTTGTGGTGTATACCCTGTGCGGCGCGGGGCTGGAAACGCGCGGCTTTGAGCGTCCGTCCGAGTTTTGGGATGCGGTGTCCGAGCAGCTGCCGGGGCTTATTTTGCTCGATATTATGCTTCCCGAGCAAGATGGGCTGGACATCCTCAAAAAGCTGCGTTCCCGCTCTTTGACCGCGCATTTGCCCGTTATGATGCTGACTGCCAAGGGCAGTGAATACGACAAGGTGATCGGGCTGGACCTCGGCGCCGACGATTATCTGACCAAGCCTTTCGGCATGATGGAGCTGGTTGCCAGAGTCAAAGCGCTGCTGCGGCGCTCGGAGGCGGCGGAAAAGGACGAGGAATTTACCGTCGGCGAGCTGTATGTCTGCCCGAAAAAGCATATGGTCAAGGTGAGCGGCAGAAGCGTCGAGCTGACGCGCAAAGAGTTTGAGCTGCTCTGCCTGCTGCTGCGCAATACCGAGATCGTGCTGACCCGCGATCAGATACTCGACCGCGTTTGGGGATATTCCTTCAGCGGCGAGTCGCGCACGGTGGATGTGCATATCCGAACTCTGCGTGCAAAGCTCGGCGCGGCGGGGGATAAAATTCAAACAGTCCGAGGCATCGGCTACAAAATCGGCGAATAGGCGGTGGAACTGTGCGCAAACGTATTTTTATCGGAACTTTTCTGGCGGCGCTGGCGGTCTGCGCCGCGTCGCTTTGCGTGATTCTCGGCGCGCTCTACGGCTATTATTCCGAGCTGTACGACAATGAGATCGCCTCTGCCGCGACGTATATATCCGAGGGAATCGAGCTTTCGGGGATGCAGTATCTTCAAAAGTCGGAGGATTTCGGGAATAAGCGCGTAACGCTGATAGCGGCGGACGGATCGGTGATCTTCGACAGCATGACCGACCCCGCAAAGATGGAAAATCATGCCGACCGCGAGGAGTTTATCAAGGCAAAAAGCGGCGGCAGGGGAACAGCGGCGCGCCTTTCTCAAACGCTGTCGCAGCGGACATATTATTATGCAGTCTTGCTGGAGGACGGCAGTGTTCTGCGCGTCGGCGGCACACAGCATACGCCGCTGTCACTGCTGTTAAATATGATACAGCCGCTGCTGATCGTGCTGATCGTGGCGGTGGCACTGTCGTATCTGCTCGCCGCTTATGTGTCGAAAAAGATCATCCGCCCGATCAATGCGATCGATTTCGACGCTCCCGAGCATATCGAGGGCTACGGCGAGCTGGATCCGCTGGTGGACAATCTTCAGCGCAAAAACGAGCAGATCGAGCGGCATATTGCCGAGATTCATGCGGCGCATGAGTCGCAGGACCGTATGCGGCGCGAGTTTACGGCGAACGTCAGCCATGAGCTGAAAACGCCGCTGACCTCGATTTCGGGATTTGCCGAGATCATCCGCGACGGCTTGGTAAAGCCGGAGGACATCCCGCGGTTTGCGGGTAATATTTACAGCGAAGCGGGCAGGCTGATCACGCTGGTCGAGGATATTATTAAGGTATCGCGGCTGGAGGAGTGCCCGCGCGACATGGAAATGAGCAATGTTGATCTATATGAGCAGTGCGAGATCGCCGTTTCCCGCCTGCGGCAGGCTGCCGAGCGGCGGGGGATCACGCTTTCTCTGACGGGCGAGCGGCTTTGCGTGTTCGGCTCGGAGCAGATCATCGGCGAGATGATCGAAAATGTTTGCGACAATGCGGTGAAATACAATGTCGACGGCGGTCGGGTCGATGTGAGCGTGACGCGCTGCGAGGGCGGCGCCGAGGTGGCGGTGCGCGATACGGGAATCGGCATCCCGCCCGAGGATATTGACCACGTTTTCGAGCGGTTTTACCGCGTGAACAAGAGCCATTCCAAGGAGATCGGCGGAACGGGGCTGGGGCTTTCGATTGTGAAGCACGGCGCGCTGTTTCACGGCGCAACGGTGAGCATTGCGAGCGAACCCGACCGCGGAACCGAGATTTGCATACGGTTTCGGGAGAATTTTTGCAGGGAATGACGCTGTGTTTGGCAAAAATGACGAACGGAATTGTGAATGTTGCCTGATTTTTTCAATATTGTGAACAAACTATTGACATTCGCCAAAAAGTGAGATAAAATAATAATTAAGAAATGGTACTGTAACACTTTAAACCGATGAAATGTCAATAGGAGGAATTGAAAATGAAAAAAGTAATTAAAGCGGCGGCGCTCGTTCTGTGCGCGGCAATGCTCGCGTTCAGCTTCACGTCCTGCAGCACAACGAAGAACGGCGCATACCGCGTGGGCATTTGCCAGCTGGTTCAGCATCCCGCTCTCGATGAGGCTACCAAGGGCTTTAAAGAGGCTCTGACCAAACTCCTCGGCGACAAGATTACCTTTGACGAGCAGAACGCTTCGGGCGAGGCTACCAACTGCTCCACTATCGTGAATAAGTTCGTTTCTGACAATGTCGATCTGATCATGGCGAACGCGACCGACGCGCTTGCCGCGGCGGCAAACGCCACGCAGACAATCCCGGTTGTCGGCACCTCGATCACCGACTACGGCGTCGCGCTGGATATGAAACTGAACGACGGCAAGACCGGCATCAACGTCACCGGCACCGCCGATCTGGCTCCGCTGGATCAGCAGGCGCAGATGATCACCGAGTTTGCGCCAAATGCCAAGACTGTCGGTATCATCTATTGCTCGTCGGAGAAGAATTCGCAGTTCCAGGTTGACGAGGTCACCCGGCACCTCGAGGCTAAGGGCATCACCGTTAAGCAGTATTCGTTCGCGCATACCAACGATATCACCACCCTTGCCACAAAGGCGGCTCAGG
>JBJEQI010000059.1:0-3373 GCA_051881675.1 Acutalibacteraceae bacterium | reverse complement strand
GACGAAGGTACTATGAGGAATCTCTTTGCCAAACTGTCGGCGGCGGTTTTGTGCGCCGCGCTCCTTTTTTGCTCCTGCATCGAGCGCGGCGGAAGCGAAGAATTCGGCGGCAGGGTGCGGCTTTCGGGCGAGCTTCGCGGGGTGTGGATCAGCGTTTTCAACATACCGTACAGCCTGGATGAAAACAAATTCATCCGCACGTTCGACAACATGATGAAAAAAGCGGAAGCCTGCGGATTCAACGCCGTATTTGTCCACGTCCGCTCTCACGGCGACGCGGTCTATCCGTCAAAGCTGTTTCCGTGGTCGTCCTACATCGGCGGCAAGCAGGGAACCGCGCCCGATTTTGACCCGCTGGAGATCATGGTGAAGCTGGCGCACAATCACAAATTGCAGTTTCACGCATGGATTAACCCTTTCCGCGTGCTGACTTCAGATGACTTGTCCGCCTTATCGGACGGCAATCCCGCGAAAAAATGGCTGACCGACGGCGATTCGTCAAACGACAGCCGCGTTTGGCGCAGGGGCGGCGGGATCTATTATAATCCGTCGAACGAGGCGGTGAGGCAGCTGGTCGTCGACGGCGCCGAAGAGATACTCGGCGGCTACGACATCGACGGGCTGCATCTTGACGACTATTTTTACCCCACGGCGGCGGACGAGATCGATAACGCGGAATACGCGGCGTATACCGCGGCGGGCGGGCAGCTTTCCCGCGCCGAGTTTCGCCGCAGCCTGATCAGCGATATGGTGAAAAAGCTGTATCATGCGGTCAAGGCGAAGGATAAATCG
This sequence comes from Acutalibacteraceae bacterium, assembly GCA_051881675.1. GTDB lineage: Bacteria > Bacillota > Clostridia > Oscillospirales > Acutalibacteraceae > CAKRRH01. The sequence goes on along the minus strand of JBJEQI010000059.1, from coordinate 2,581 downwards.
ATCGCGTTCGGCATCAGCCCGCAGGCGAACATGAGCAATAATCGGAACGCGCAGTTTGCCGATGTGAAAAAATGGTGCGCGGGCGAAGGCTTCGTTGATTATATCGCGCCGCAGATTTATTTCGGGTTTGATTATGATGTGACGGCGGCGGGTCAGCCGATGGATTTCGCGGGCTGCGCGCAGTATTGGAGCGAAACGGTGACATCCCCCGATGTGGCACTGTATTTCGGGCTCGGGCTTTACCGCAGCGGGGAAGAAGCGGACTGCGGCGGCGCAGGGCGCACCGAGTGGGTGGACAACAGCGATATTATTGCGCGGCAGATCGAGTTTGCCCGCGCGGTAAAAAACTGCCGCGGCGTTATTGTGTTCGATTACGGCAGTCTGGATAAAAACGATACTGCGCGCAGGGAGGCTGAAAATATGTCCCGCGCCTTTGCCACCGTTGATGCGCCCCAGACAGAGCGCGGCGGCAAGATCGCGCTCGTCACAGCGGACGTGGCGGAGATCATGCGGGATAACTGCGCCGACGACCGCTCCTCTCCGCTGTGCGGCTTTTTGCCCGCAGGAACGGTGGACCGCTGCGCCGAGCGGGAGATACTGAATCTCGATTCGGGCAAAACCTTGCGCCGATACAGGCGGTTTGGCGCGGGATTTCGGGTGTATCTGGATGAAAAGCACAGCGGCGGCACGGTTCGGGTAACCGATGGCGCGCTGCCCGAAACCAACGCTGTGGAAATGATCTCGGCGGGGTGCGGCAGGCATACGTCGTTTTGCTTTCGGCAGGAGTGGAACGCGCCGTTCACCGTCAGCTTGCTGCCCGAGCGCTACAAAAATACGCGGGGAGTGAACCCCGATTATTCGATCGAGCGGGACAGCGGCGAGTATGTGGACATCCGCTTTTGCTATGCAAGGGCGGTTTCGGTTTCGGCGGATATTGCGGACAACCCGCTGTTTTCGGGGTATAAGGTGATCGGGCATGACTGCCTGCGGCTGTATCTCAAATCCGCGGGCACGTTTCGCGGTTACAGCGCCGAGTATAATTCACGCGGGGAGCTGGTGATCTCCTTTTTGAATCCTGCGCTCGTCATGCCCGCCGATAACGCATATGGCTACTCGCTTCGCGGCTGTGTGATCATGCTCGACGCGGGCCACGGAGGGGATGATGCGGGAGCCGTCGGCGGGGGTATGTGCGAGAGCAAGCTGAATCTGGCACTGGCAAAAATGCTGAAAGAGGAACTGGAAAGTGCGGGCGCGGATGTTATTATGACCCGCGACGGCGATACGACCCTTTCGCTTTATGAGCGTACCGCGATGATACGAAAGCACCGCCCCGACCTGTTTATTTCGATTCACCGCAATGCGTCTGCCAATACATCTGCCGAGGGCTTTGACGGTTTTTACTATTATCCGTGGTCAAAGCGCCTTGCCGACTGCTGTTTTGATGAGATCGGCGGGATATTTGTCGGCCGCTCGGTCAGCTATCATCCCTTTTATGTCACCCGCGTGACCGATTGCCCGTCGGTTCTGCTGGAAAACGGGTTTATCACCAATGACAATGAGCGCCGCCGCATTTCGTCGGATGCTGTGAATCAAAAGACTGCCAAAGCGCTGGCAAAAGGCGTGGTCGCTTATTTCGCGGGCGGGCAATAAAATCCCCTCCGATGAGCGCAGTGCCTCGGAGGGGATTTATCGATATAGAACGCTATTGGATCAGTGAGGAGATGATGGCGATTCATTTACCCCGTCGGGGTCGGCTTTGCTTTGCAGATGGTCGATATACTGCCGCGCCACTCTGCCTGAAACGCCGCCGTGAGATAACCCCCAAGCCGCCGCGTCGGTGCGAAGCTCCTCGTCGCTGAGCTTCATTCCGCGCATCTTCGCTAAATGCTTCACAATTTCAAAATATTCCTTTTGCAACGGTTTGGAGAACCCGATCGTTAAGCCGAATCGATCGGCAAGCGACAGCTTTTCCTGCACCGTGTCATTTTTATGAATGTCATCGTTTGAATCGCGGTCCGAGAAGGATTCGCGAATCAGATGCCGTCGGTTGGAGGTGGCGTATATCAGCACATTGTCGGGCTTTTTCTCCAGCCCGCCCTCGATGACCGCTTTGAGGAATTTATACTCGATCTCGAAATCCTCAAACGACAGATCGTCCATGTAGATGATGAATTTATACCGCCGCTCGCGCAGGAGCCGAATCAGCGCGGGCAGGCAGGAAAACTGGTGCTTGTAGATCTCAATCATGCGCAGCCCTATGCCGCCATATTCGTTGAGCAGCGCCTTAATGCAGGTGGACTTGCCGGTTCCCGAGTCGCCGTAGAGCAGAACATTGTTTGCCGCGCGCCCCGCGAGGAACGCCTCGGTGTTGTCAGCGATCAGCTGCTTTTGCCGCTCGTAGCCCCACATATCACTGAGACTGCATCGCTCAAAATCCGAGACGGGGATAAGGCGCAGTCCGTCGGACAGATCAATATGAAAAGCGCGGTTCATGCCGAGCGCACCCGCGCCGTGTGTGGTGTAAAACCCGGTCAGGATAGATAAGAATTCCTCGGCGTCCCTTGCCTTATCCAGTTGCTTT
>JBJEQI010000058.1:0-3393 GCA_051881675.1 Acutalibacteraceae bacterium | reverse complement strand
AGCGCGTTGTCTGCCTGTCGACCGACAAGGCGGCATATCCGATCAACGCCATGGGCATTTCCAAAGCGATGATGGAGCATATTATCTTTGCCAACGCGCGCGTTGCCGCTGAGCGCGGGAATACAGTCATTTCCTGCACCCGTTACGGTAATGTTATGTGCTCGCGCGGCAGTGTTATCCCGCTGTTTATCGATCAGATCAAAGCGGGCAATCCGATCACCATTACCAATCCCGATATGACCAGATTTTTGATGAATCTGGATGAAGCGGTCGATCTGGTCAAATTTGCGTTTGAACACGCGAATCCCGGCGATCTGTTCATCCAAAAGGCGGACGCTTCCACCATCGGCGATCTTGCCAAGGCGGTTCAGCGCCTGTTCGGCGATACGGGGACGCGCATTATCGGCACGCGTCACGGCGAAAAGCTCTATGAAACGCTGATGACGAGCGAGGAGCGCCTGCGCGCCGAGGATATGGGCGAGTATTTCCGCGTTGCCGCAGACAGCCGCGACCTGAATTATGATAAATTTGTGGTCGACGGGCACGGTCATACCGAAACATTCGACGCATACACCAGCGAAAACACCAAGCTGCTGGACGTGGACGGCACGGTGGAAAAGATCCTCACCACCGACTATGTAAAAGACGCTTTGGCGGCTTTGAAAGCGTGAGCGTATGAAGATTCTGATAACAGGCGCGAGCGGCTTTGTCGGCAAAAATCTTGCCGCCCGACTGCGCAATATCCGCGACGGAAAGGACCGCACAAGCGGGCTTTGCGTGGACGAGGTTTTTGAATATGATGTGGATTCATCTCCCGAATCGCTCGGCGAGTATTGCGAAAAGGCGGATTTTGTCTTTAATCTAGCGGGGGTGAACCGCCCGCAGAATACGGATGAATTTATGAGCGGCAATTTCGGGTTTGCCTCGCTCTTGCTCGACACGCTGGAAAAGTGTAAAAACCGCTGCCCCGTGATGCTGTCCAGCTCGATTCAGGCGACACTGATCGGGCGCTACGGCGAGTCGGACTACGGCAAAAGCAAGCTGGCAGGCGAGCAGCTGTTCTTTGACTATGCCGAAAAAACGGGGGCAAAGGTCCTCGTTTACCGCTTTCCCAATCTTTTCGGAAAGTGGTGCAGACCGAATTACAATTCCGCTGTGGCGACTTTTTGCCACAATACCGCTCACGATCTGCCGATCACCGTGAACGATCGCTCGACGCGGCTGGAGCTGCTCTATATCGACGATCTGGTGGAGGAGATGATCTGCGCCGTGAAGGGAGCGGAGCATCGCTGCGATTACGACGGGCTGAAGGTTGTGCCGTCGGCGTCGGGGCGGTTTTGCTATGCCCCGATCACGCACAGCGTGACCCTCGGCGAGATCGTCGATTGGCTGGAGCTGTTCAAATCGCAGCCGAAAACAGGCGTGATGCCCGAGATCCCGAGCGGTTCGTTTGCCAAAAAGCTGTATTCGACCTATCTTTCCTATCTGCCTGCCGAGGCGGTCAGCTATCCGCTGAAGATGAATGTGGATGACCGTGGCAGCTTCACCGAGCTTGTCAAAACCGCGTCCTGCGGGCAGGTGTCGGTCAATATCAGCCGCCCCGGTATCACCAAGGGCGAGCATTGGCACGATTCCAAATGGGAGCTTTTCATCGTCGTGTCGGGGCAGGGGCTGATTCAGCAGCGGAAGATCGGGAGTGATGAGGTCATCGAGTTTCGCGTCAGCGGTGAGAAAATAGAGGCGGTGCATATGCTGCCGGGCTATACGCATAACATCATCAATCTGTCGAAGACAGATGATCTTGTGACCGTCATGTGGGCGAATGAGCAGTTCGACCCTGATCATCCCGATACTTTTTATGAAAAAGTCAGCCGCTGAGCGGCATTTTGCGATCGGGTCATGGACGTTATGGATAAAAGGAATGAGTTTATGGAAAATGTGAGCTTTAAGAATAACGGGAAGCTGAAGCTTTTGATCATCGTCGGCACCCGCCCCGAGATCATTCGCCTTTCGGCTGTCATCAAAAAATGCAGAAAGTATTTCGATACGATTCTTGCCCACACGGGTCAGAATTACGATTATAACCTAAACGGCATCTTTTTCCGCGATTTGCAGCTCGGCGAGCCGGAGGTGTATCTTAACGCGGCGGGCGGCGATTTGGGTGAAACGATGGGCAAAATCATCGAAAGTTCGTATAAGCTGATGGTGAAGATTCAGCCCGACGCCGTTTTGGTGCTCGGCGATACCAACAGCTGCCTGTCGGTTATCGGCGCCAAGCGGCTGCACATCCCGATCTTTCATATGGAGGCGGGCAACCGCTGCAAGGATGAGTGCCTGCCCGAGGAAACCAACCGCCGCATTGTGGATATTATCAGCGATGTGAATATGTGCTATTCGGAGCATGCGCGCCGCTACCTTGCCGACAGCGGCTTGCCGCGTGAGCGTACATATGTAACGGGCAGCCCGATGGCGGAGGTTCTGCATGAGAATCTCGCCCAGATCGAAGCGAGCGACATTCACGCGCGGCTCGGCCTTGAAAAGAAGAAATATATTCTGCTTTCCGCTCATCGCGAGGAAAATATTGATACCGAAAAGAATTTTAACTCGCTGTTTTCTGCGATCAACGCGATCGCAAAAGAGTATGATATGCCGATTCTTTACAGCTGTCATCCGCGTTCGCGCAAGCGGCTGGAGGCGAGCGGATTCCAGCTCGATCCCCGCGTCATTCAGCATGAACCGCTGGGATTCCACGATTATAACTGCTTGCAGATGAACGCTTTTGCGGTCATTTCCGACAGCGGCACGCTGCCCGAGGAGAGCAGCTTTTTCACCTCGGTCGGTCATCCGTTCCCCGCAATCTGCATTCGCACCTCGACCGAGCGCCCCGAATCGCTCGACAAGGCGGGATTTATTTTAGCGGGAATCGATGGCGATTCGCTGATTCAGGCGGTAAAAACGGCAGTGCAGATGAACGAAACCGCCGACTACGGCACGCCCGTTCCTGATTATACCGATGAGAATGTTTCGACCAAGGTCGTCAAGCTGATTCAAAGCTATACCGGCGTTGTCAATAAAATGGTTTGGCGCAAGGATTGATTTCATGCGCGGATTTTGGGCATATACCGATTGGGGAGAAATTTGATGAAACGTGTGAATATACTCGGGGTGGAGATCTCGGCGGTGACGATGGACAGCGCGATCCAAGCGCTTTGCGACGATCTGGATGCGGCGCGCGGCAGATATATTTGCGCGTGCAATGTGCATACCACCGTGATGGCGCATGACGATGAGGAGTTTCGCCGCATCGAAAACGGTTCGTTCATGACCCTGCCCGACGGCGGCCCGCTTGCCAAAGTGGGCGCAAAGCGCGGGTATAGCGAAATAGGTCATGTG